>NZ_JBHLXE010000098.1:0-572 GCF_042432445.1 Thorsellia kenyensis
ACAAACGGTGTAGCTTAGTATGTAAAAATTATAAATAACTAACAACTATCTTGACAAGTTCCGAAAATCAAACTGATTGTTAGCCGCATGCTGATTCGTTCTGACGTCGCAATTGACTATTTTTTGTTTTCTTTGGGTGCAATTCTAGCTTACATTCAATCATTCTTCTTTTCAGCTTGTTCAGTACAAATTGAGCCTGCTTTTCAGATACGCAATGTATTATCGCATCATCAGCATAACGCTCAAATGGTAGCGTTGAAAATTCACGCTCCATCCATTTATCGAACGTATAATGTAGAAAAAGATTGGCTAATAAGGGACTGATGACTCCCCCTTGAGGTGTGCCACTTTCTCTTGATTCGATTTTACCATCAAGATACATAACATCCGCTTTTAACCAACGCACTAGGGCAAGTTTGATCCATTTAGGTGGATTCTGTTTGTCTATTGCCTTTAACATAAGTTCATGATCGATATTATCGAAAAATCCTTTAATATCTAAATCAACAACCCATTTATACTTAAAGCAATTAGAACGAGCTTGTGCCACTGCATCATGTGCCGATTTACCT
>NZ_JBHLXE010000099.1:0-589 GCF_042432445.1 Thorsellia kenyensis
GCGCTTCTAACATTGCCTTCATACTCTGTCCTTTCATAGGAGAGCCGTTATCCGAATGAATCACTAGCTGTTTAGGTTGGAGATTCTCTTTTTCATAAATATCTTGTATCAATAAAGAGGCATTCTCTGCACTTTCTGAATCAAAAACTTGCCATCCCGTGATGTATTTATCAAAGATATCAATGTACATATAGAGATAGAAGTACTGTCCTTTCACATTGGAATTCAAGTAAGTAATATCCCAGCAATAGACTTGATTGCTCGCCGTTGCCACAAGCTCATTGGGTTTATTTGACGCTCTTGGTTTTCTCGTACTGCCACGATGAGTATTTTGTCCACTTAATCTCATAAAACGATAGAATGTCGATTCTGACGCAATATAAATACCCTTATCATCCATGAGTCTCGGTACGATTTGAATAGGCGATAGGTGCTTATATTCTTCGCAATTCAGATAACGATTCAGCATGTGGTACTCAAATTCTGAGAGTTTATTTTTAGGCTCAAAATAGGTGCGATGTTATTTCAATCGCTTATCTACATTAAGACTGAGGTCTTTATTCTTCCTCCATCTGAGGTAAGTTGCATA
>NZ_JBHLXE010000100.1:0-202491 GCF_042432445.1 Thorsellia kenyensis
TTCTTTATGGCGCTGTATGGCTTTGTTGTTTGCTTGCTGGAAACGATACCCTTTCAGGCCTTTATTGCGTTTAACTTCTCTACTAATTGTACTTTGTGAACGTCCAAGATCTTTTGCAATTTGTGATAAAGACAAATGCTTTTGTAATGAAAAATAGATATAATGCCTATCTTCAAGACTCAGTTGATTATAGCTCATTGTGTAGCCCTCTGCTTAGTTTGGTCGCTTAGCATTATATCTCTGAGTCTTGAACTTTTCGACCCTCAATTAATCCCATGCGACTGACAGCGGGTATGCACTTATTATAAGAATCCACGACTTAAGGATTATTTGTATGAATAAAATCTATCAATGGATTAATGATCCATTTCTAATAACAACGGATGAAAAGTCAATTGATTATACAGCCGTTCATGAATACCTTAACCGTTCTTTATGGGCAAACGGTATAGATTTAGAAACAGTGAAAGAATCCATCGAAAACAGTTTATGTTTCAGCATCCTTTTACAAGGCAAACAGATTGGCTTTGCAAGGGTAGTTACAGATAAAGTAACTTTTGGTTACCTTTGCGACGTGTATATTTTGGAACCATGGCAAAACCAAGGTTTAGGACGTTGGCTCATAAAATGTATATTGTCACATCCTCTGATCCTAAAATTAAGAAGAGTTATGCTTGTCACCTCATCAGCGCCATTATTTTATGAAAAAGCAGGTTTCAGCCCTATAAACAGAGAAAATTTTGTTTGGCAAATTAACAATCCTAACATCTACCAAATAAAGGATAAAACTTAATTTTGACATTTTTACCTTTTTACCTTTTTAATTAGGTAAGTGTCAATGCATTGATGAACTTGTTTAGGACGCTTTCTTAGGGTTTTCCGAGATAATTCTGCATTTCTATTTGCTGTGAGACCGCTATTAGAACAATTGGGCTAGGCTGCACTATATTAATTTACGATATAATTTACTATATATTGATAACCTGCTGTTAAATTATCTTAACCAACCTTTGGTACCCATTCAATTTTAAGACTACTAAAGAAACGTTTTATAGTGCTATTATTCAAGGAATTTCTCGTCTAGATAAACTCTGCTTAATCTGATATTTTCAGCCCACTAGACGAAATTACTTGCTTGAGTAGTACATCCCTTAGTTATTATAAAAGAGTAGCTAGATAGGCTTGTTGATCGCATCAACATCGATAACCAACGCTTGACAGGTCAATTGCTTTCGGTTTTACCAGTTTTGTTTGACAAAAAAAGCCCATATTTTTTTATGGGCTTAAATTAAATCTATACCTTTTAATTATATGAATAACTAATGGCTATTTTTTATTTTCTATCACGTGCGATTCAGCAAACTTTGCAAAATCCAACATAATATTGACTGTTTCATCTAAATAAGGATCTGGTCCTTCATAATCCTTAGGCAATTCTTCCAATGACTTAAGCAGTGGTTTCCCCTCTACCTTAAGTCTTTCATTAATACGAGATAAACGTGTTTTCTCATACTCTTCATCTTCTTTTTTACGCTCATCGTAATTTAAAGAAATTGTTTCTTTATCTTTATTTTCACGATATTTTTTTATGTCTTCGTTGATATAATTAAATTCACGGTTTTTAGCGATTCGTGATTCATATGAATTAATTAGATCAGGCAGTATTTTAGAAAATCGCGCATACACTTCATATTGCGCAGGGTTTATGCTATCCCAAGGTAAAGCATTATCTTCTTTAGTTTCCCCTTGCTCTGCAGCATCTGGACCCGTTGGCATCATTATATCCGGTGTCACCCCTTTAAGTTGAGTACTGCCACCATCGATTCGGTAAAATTTCTGAATTGTATACTGTACTGAACCTAAGTCTGGCCAATCCGAACCCACCATACTATCATAGAGTCTATTTAATGGTCGGTGTTGTTGCACAGTTCCCTTACCAAAAGTAGGTTCACCCACAATAAGTGCTCTTCCGTAATCCTGCATTGCTGCTGCAAAAATCTCAGATGCTGAAGCACTATATCTATCAACTAAAACAACTAGAGGCCCTGAAAAATAAATTGTATCATCTTCATCTTTATCTTGGCGTGTTCTTAGGTTACTGTCTCTGACTTGTACTACTGGGCCACTTGGAATAAATAAACCTGATAATGAGATAGCTTCTGTTAAAGCGCCTCCGCCATTAGAGCGCAAGTCAATCACCAGTTTATCGATGTTATCTTTTTTCATATTCTGCAGTAAAACTTTCACATCATCAGTTAATCCAACATAAAAACCAGGGATTTCAATGACAGCGACCTTAGCACCTGAGACTTCTTTAATAGTCAATTTAGCTGCTCTGTCCTCTAATCTGATTTTTTCGCGAATCAGAGAAACTTCGGACGTTTTACTTGTCGTACCTTCAGGCAATATTAAAAGACGTACCTTAGTCCCTTTTTTTCCTTTAATTTTGTCCACAACATCATCAAGACGCCAACCAATGACGTCTTCCATCTCGCCGTCCCCTTGTGCAACACCAACGATTCTATCACCCACACCAATGGCCTTACTTTTAGCTGCAGGTCCTCCTGGGACTAATGAGTTTATTTTTGTATAATCATCTTCTATCTGTAATACAGCGCCTATACCTTCTAAAGAAAGTGACATCTCTGAATTAAACTGTTCTGTACTTCTTGGAGACAAATAACTCGTGTGTGGATCTATTTCTCTCGCAAAAGCCGTCATCACAAGCTGAAAAACATCTTCACTATTTGTCTGTGCAAGACGTTTTATCGCGCTTTTATATCTTTTATTCAGCGCTTCTGTAATTTCAGCATCTGTCTTATCCGCTAATTTAAGACTTAATGCATCATATTTTACTTTTAACAGCCAATATGCATCTAATTCTTGTTCCGTTTTAGCCCATGTTGCTTCTTTTCGCGATAAATTAATCTCTTCTTTAGCAGAAAAATCAAAACCTTTTTCTAGTACAGTTAGTGCAAAATTGAATCTTTCATAACGTCTTTGCTGGGATATATTATAGAGATCGTAGGCAACTGATAAATCACCATTTTGCAAATCAAATATAAAACCATCAGCTGCTTTGTCAAATTTTTTTATATCTGAATCAAGAAATAGTGATTTGTTAAAATCTAAGATATTTAAATAGCGTTCAAAAATTTTTCTAGAAAAATAGCTATTCATTTCGATTTGCTTATAATGAGATCTTGAAAGAATCCCAACTACTCTCTGGCTTACCGTTTTATGCTGCTTTTCCTGAGTCAAAATCGGGAGTTCTTGGGCCGATTCAACATTTATCTCTTTAGCAAAAGTTTTGCCAACAAAACCCAATAAGAAAATGATCAACCAGATTGCATTAATCAATTGGATAGTTACAACTCTATTTTTAAATTTATTCACTCAATAAACTCCCCCAACGCAACCAAGTCGATTAATTATTCACTTAGATTGTCAATTTTTACATTTAATGTTAAACCTGAAAGTAAGCTTACTCTAACATTGTCTTTATTAATTTCTAATATTTCAGCTTGCGAATACGACTGGCCTATGAGTACATTCACTTTTTTGCCTACTTGTAAACTCTCCTGTTCTAGGGGTTTCTTATTTATCTTTTGCAAAGGTGAATTGCCTGCTTTTTCATCTACCCCACTATTCTGTGCTTTAATCTTATTTTCTTTAGCACTATTATGTTGATTACTTTTATTATTTTTGGTTGCTAATTTATTAGGATTGCGCTTTGTTTTTGGTTGCGTTTTCTGTTCATTAGCTTTCTTAACTGCTTGGCGTGATTTGACTCTAGCCTTAGCTTCAGCTAACTGAGTTTCTGCATGCTGTTGTTGTTGTTCATCAACAATACCCACAGATTCCCCTGCTAAATCAATTCTTGCCCCACCTTTTGATACAGCTTCTAAATAACGCCAACTCATTGTGTAGTATCTAAGTGCTGCGCGTATATTTGTTTTACTATATAAAGCAGCTATCTCTTCATTTTCAACAACATCCTGAAAAATACCTAATTTAAGTGGTTTAACTGAGTCATCTTTACCAAAACAGAGAGGAAACTTTTCTATTAGTGTATTGATTATCTCTTTATTAGTTTCAATTTTTTTTGCATATTTTTCTTTTTTCGCTAATCCATCCGACTGAGCATGATTAGCAGTCGTCTCTTCAGTGTTTATTGTTGTTTCGTTTTGCTTAATATCTTCAACTAATTCATTTTGCATAATAATTTTAAAAATCCCTTAACTTAATACATTTAATAAAATTTCAATCTCAGCATTTGCTAATGCCCGAGAAATCAATTCGGCTATTTCAATCAAATTTTTTTCATCTTCTTCAGAAAATCTTGCTTTAATCGGACTATCAATATCTAAGACAGCAAAACATTCTTTTTTTCCATCAATTTCATAATATAAAGGGATGACTATTTCTGATTCACTTGCACTATCACAAGCAATATGACCTTCAAAAAGATGTACATCTGGAATATTTTGAACTGTATTAGTTGCCCAAGCAGTGCCACAAACCCCTTCTGACTTTGGTATTCTTGTACAAGCAATTTTTCCTTGAAAAGGGCCTAGTGTGAGCACTCCTAACGAGTTGTTGACTAGGTAAAAACCAAGCCAATTTATATTAGTTAGATGCTCTTTTAACAAAGCAGAACTATTGCACATTATTATAAGCGGATTAGTTTCTTCTGCAATTAATGCGTTAAGTTCACTTTTAAGTACGCTGTATCTTGTCATGGTGTTATAAATGCCCTATCCTATTTAATTTTGTGTATTATTGCAAATAAAACTTTAATCACACAAGGTTTTACCTAATTCTATCATAGCCGTTAAGTCTTTACTGTTCCCCTTATCGTCAGTTAATAGAATATCTTCAACTGGTTTATAACCATTAAGTGTTTTAGCTGCTTCTTTTGCATTTTCATTCAATGCATAAGAAGCAAGAGAACTGGCATGAATAGCGATAACCCTTTCATTTTCTAAGCATTGAATCATTATTTCAGGCCTCTTAAAAGGCCAATCACCATCAAATTTTTCTTTGATCACCAAACTGGGCTTCGCTGCCATTGCAGGAAAAACTAAAAAAATAGATAAAATACATAAAATAAAAACAGCTGTTCCTGACATGGAGAGTGTCTTTTTTACTGACATACACATTTTTTCACCTATTAAAAAAAAACCGCTATAGAAAATATCCATAGCGGTTATGATAATCAGGTTCGAGACAAAATGAAATCAAAAAGTTATTATTTTACAAGTTTTTTGATTAAAACTTGTGAGTTATCCTCAACTCTCAACTTTAATTTTTGCCCCGTTTTAAAAGTAACAACCCGTCTTGCAGATATTGGCACATCAACACCTGTTTTTGGATTTCGCCCAGGCCTCTGTGCCTTATTCTTTAGCTCAAAATTACCAAAGCCTGATAATTTGACTTCTTCACCATTTTCCAGTGTCGTTCGAATTGTTTCGAAAAATGCATCGACAAAACTTTTCGCATCTGGTTTAGAAAGATTTACTTTTTCACATAAATATTCGGCTATTTCTGCTTTAGTTAATGCCATCTTATTACTCCCTTAAAGAAGCACCCACATGATGTTTCAAAGCTGAAACACAAGCGTTAACAGTTTGAGATATTTCATCTTCTGTTAATGTGCGATTATTTTCTTGTAAAACTAAACTAATTGCAAGGCTTTTCTGTCCTTCAGCAATCCCCTTACCCTCATAAACGTCAAATAATTTTACTTCAATAAGAGATCTTTTTCCAACTTCCTTACAAATTTGTAATATTTTTTTCGCCTCAACATCATTATTTACAATTATGGCTATATCTCTTCTATTTGCAGGGTATTTAGATAACTCCTGTGGTGCTGGTAAAATTGTTTCATTGATGGAATCCCAGTTTAATTGAAATACCATTGTTTTACCATTCAAATCAAGAGCTTTCTCTATCAAAGGATGTAAAACACCAACAAAACCTACATATTCGTCACCTAAATAGATATCCGCTGATTGACCTGGATGTAACGCATTATGTTTAGAATGTACGAAATGGAAATTCTCCATTTTACCCGTTAAGGATAATAAAGCTTCAACATCGCCTTTTGCATCAAAATAATCGGCTTGGGATTTATCAAAACACCAATGTTCTGGGTATCTTAAGCCTGTTAATACGCCTCCAAGGTGTGCAGTTTGACTGATCCCCAAATCACTCTCCTTATCTGGCGTGAAACATAATCCATACTCAAACAAGCGCAAGCGTGTTTGTTGCCGATTTTGATTATAAACCACTGCAGATAACAAGCCAGGTAATAGAGATAATCTCATGGCTGACATGTCTTGTGAAATAGGATGAGGCAATATTTCCGCTACTTGGTTTGGATGCAACATGCTTTGTATTTTAGGGC
The DNA here is from genome assembly GCF_042432445.1 of Thorsellia kenyensis. NCBI lineage: Bacteria > Pseudomonadati > Pseudomonadota > Gammaproteobacteria > Enterobacterales > Thorselliaceae > Thorsellia > Thorsellia kenyensis. The sequence continues at coordinate 6,410 of NZ_JBHLXE010000100.1, forward strand.
AAACAAAACTATAGGTTATTGCTTCATAATACCCTTTTTCCACTAAACTATATTTTAGTCGTTCTATAGTAAGCGCTGTTTCAGATTTCTTCCTGATGATGAGTTCACTTTCAATATTCTGACTTACAATTTTGTCATAGCCATCTATTCTGGCAATTTCTTCAATCAAATCTTCTTCAATAGCCATATCAAAGCGCCAGCTAGGTACTTTAACAAGCCATATTTTTTCATCCCTAGTCGATGCATCTTCTATTTCACACCCTAAACGCGTAAGTATAGGTTCAATTATGCTACTCTCAATTTGATAACCTAATAGTTGAGCAATTCTCTTAAAGCGCAGGGTGATACTATTTTGTTTTGGCATATGCTCATCTGAGATAGCTTCCACTATTTCACCCGCCTCACCGCCACAAATTGCTAAAATAAGTTCAGTTGCTCTGTGCATAGCTTGAAAAGGTAATTGATAATCAACGCCGCGTTCATAGCGATAAGAGGCGTCCGTATGCAAGCCATAGCGCCTTGCTCTACCTGTGATAGCTAATGGGTGAAAAAATGCTGATTCTAGGACTATTGATTGAGTATCTGCAGTAACACCTGAATTAAGTCCACCGAATATTCCTGCCATAGCTAATGCTTTGTTATTATCTGCAATAACTAGCACATCCTCATTGAGTGATACCGTTTGATTATCTAATAGAGTAATTTTTTCATCTTTTTTAGCCATCCTTACTTTGATGCCACCTTCAATTTTATTAAAATCAAATGCATGCATTGGTTGTCCTAACTCAATCAAGACATAATTGGTTACATCAACTATAGGATCTATTGAACGAATACCCGAACGGCGTAGTTTTTCTTTCATCCATATAGGTGTTTTAGCTTGCATGTCGACATTTTTGATTACGCGACCTAAATATTTCGGGCAGGCAATTGGGGCTTCAATGCTTATTTTTAATATAGCATCCGTTGTTGGCTCGGTTATTTCAATTTTTGGTGTTTTAAGTTTCAGATCATAATATGCTGCAACATCTCTTGCTATACCTAATATGCTATTAGCATCAGCTCTATTCGGTGTCACACTTACCTCGATCATTTTATCATCTAAATCGAGGTACTCTCTTAAATTCATCCCAATAGGTGCATCTTCAGGCAATTCAATTATACCTTCGCTCTCTTCATTAATACCTAACTCTGAATAAGAACAAAGCATTCCTTCAGAGGGTTCGCCTCTTAATTTTGCTGCTTTTATTTTGAAATCACCAGGTAAGGTAGCACCAACCATAGCGACGGCAACTTTTAACCCTTTACGGCAATTTGCTGCACCACACACGATGTCAATTAGGTTTTCCTGACCCACATTCACTTTAGTGACTCTTAACTTGTCTGCATTTGGATGTTGTTCTGCTTCAATAACCTCACCAATAATGACATTATCGAATTGTCCAGCAACAGGTTGTACATCATCTACTTCTAATCCTAGCATCGTTATTTGATCTTGCAAGGTAGAAGAGTCGACTTTTACATCAACCAAGCTTCTTAACCAATTTTCACTGAATTTCATAGTATCCTCTTTACCTATTTAAATTGTTTTAAGAAACGTAAGTCATTTTCAAAAAAGGCGCGTAAATCATTAACTCCATACCGTAGCATGGTAAATCTTTCAACGCCCATTCCAAATGCAAATCCACTGTATTCATTGGGATCTATTCCTACATTTTTTAACACTGCAGGATGCACCATGCCGCATCCTAAGACCTCGAGCCATTTACCATTTTTGCTCAATACATCGACTTCTGCACCGGGTTCAGTAAATGGAAAGTACGAAGGTCTGAATCTTACTTGCATCTCTTCTTCAAAAAATTGATTTAAAAACTGCTGAAGTGTTGCTTTTAAATTAGCAAAAGTGATATTTTTATCAACGATCAACCCTTCTACTTGATGAAACATAGGGGTATGTGTTTGATCATAATCATTTCTATACACTCTGCCTGGCGCAATAATTCTTATAGGTGGCGATTGCTTCTTCATGGTACGGATCTGCACACCTGATGTTTGTGTTCTTAATAACCTCTTTGCATCAAACCAAAATGTATCGTGATCTGCTCTCGCTGGGTGGTGTGGTGGAATATTTAGTGCATCAAAATTATGATAGTCATCTTCAATCTCAGGACCTGTCTCAACAGTGAAACCCATATCAGCAAAAAAATCCGTGATGCGCATGATTGTCCGGCTTACAGGATGTATGGCGCCTTGTTCTATATTTCGTCCTGGTAATGAAACATCTATGGTTTCTTTAGCAAGCTTTTGATTCAATTCTTCTTGTTCAAATTGCTCTTTTTTTATATTTAATTTATTTTGGACTAGTTGTTTCGCTTCATTAATTATTGCACCTGCTGCAGGGCGTTGTTCTGCTTCAAAATTTCTCAACTCAGCCATTTGTAGAGTAAAAAGCCCTTTTTTTCCGAAATATTCTACTCTCAAGTTTTCTATTGTTTGTGTAGAATCTGCACTATCAATTCTCTCAAGTGCATCTTTTGCTAATTGATTTAAGTTACCTTTTAACGTTTCTAGATTGGCTAAATCTGACATATAATCCCTCTGTTCTTAGCGTTTATTGCTTTTTAGTTTCACGGCAATTTTAAGTAGTTTAATGAAATTTCTTTTGTAATTATTCTGCATAGGAAATCTATACGCGTAAAAACTATCTTAGCATGAAAGCATCAACATTATTTTATGTGTAGATGTTTTTTATATCTTATGATCAGAAAAACCTCCACAAGGGAGGCTTAGAATACTTAAGGTTCTTTTTTAACAATCACGTTATAAATATATATAAAAAAACAGAGCACAATAGTGCTCTGAAAACCTTAATAGCAAATTAAGCAGCTAATGCGCCTTTTGCTTTTTCAACTAATGCTGCAAATGCATCTTTATCGTACACAGCAATATCAGCAAGAATTTTACGATCTACTTCAACTGAAGCTTTTTTCAAGCCATTGATCAAAACACTGTAAGATAAACCATTTTGACGAGCCGCTGCGTTGATACGTGCAATCCATAGTTGGCGGAATTGACGTTTACGTTGACGACGGTCACGATAAGCATATTGACCTGCTTTAATGACTGCTTGGAAAGCAACACGATAAACACGTGAACGTGCTCCGTAGTAACCTTTTGCCTGTTTTAAAACTTTTTTGTGACGAGCACGAGCTATAACACCGCGTTTTACACGAGCCATGATTTTCTCCTAATTATCCTATTTTAAAATGTGAATTATGCATATGGCAGACAAGCAACAACAAGACCTAAATCACCTTTAGATACCATTGCCATTTGACGTAAATGACGTTTACGCTTAGTCGACTTTTTAGTTAGGATATGACGAAGATTCGCTTGCTTACGTTTAAAACCATTAGCTGTTTTTTTAAAACGCTTAGCTGCACCACGTACAGTTTTCATTTTTACTTTAGACATTTTAATACCTTTTTTAAAAAACATGAATGAATTCATGTGATTACTTCACATTGGTTAAACTTAAAAATAGTTGGCGTGTATATTACTATACCTCTTGAAGGCCACTCTATTTTTTCTTAGGTGCTAACACCATGATCATTTGACGTCCCTCAATTCTGGTAGGGAACGATTCAACAACCGAAATGTCAGCGAGATCATCACGCACGCGTGTTAATACGTCCATTCCAATCTCTTGGTGAGCCATTTCACGTCCACGGAAGCGAACAGTAATTTTAGCTTTGTCACCTTCTTCTAGAAAGCGTATCAGGCTGCGAAGTTTTACCTGATAATCGCCATCATCTGTACCAGGTCTAAATTTAATCTCTTTAACCTGGATAACTTTTTGTTTTTTCTTTTGTTCTTTAGCCGCTTTACTCTTTTCATAGAGGAATTTGCCATAGTTCATTATACGGCATACGGGCGGCTCTGCATTTGGGCTTAATTCAACTAAGTCTAAACCCGCTTCTTCAGCTTTTTGCAGCGCTTCATTGATAGTTACAATCCCTAGCTGCTCACCTTCTTCACCAGTTAAACGTACTTCAGGCACTTTGATCTCTTCATTTAAGCGATGAGCACGCGTTGGTTGTAATTTTTTTCCCGTTTTAATAGGTTATTCCTCCAATAAGTTAATACGACGATTGTTAACTTCATCTACTATTAATTTAACAATCTCTTCTACTGATTTTACACCAAGATCGGTTCCCTTGCGAGTTCTAATTGCAACTTGTGACGATTCCATCTCTTTATCACCACAAACGAACATGTAAGGCACCCTTCTTAAAGTGTGTTCTCTGATTTTAAATCCAATTTTTTCATTTCTCAAGTCTGCTTTCGCTCTAATACCTACTTTCTGTAACTCTTTGATTATATTTTGAGCGTATTCAGCTTGCTTGTCAGTAATATTCATGACTACTACCTGCAGTGGTGCTAACCAAGTTGGAAAAAATCCTGCGTATTCCTCAGTCAAAATACCAATAAATCTTTCTAATGAGCCTAGTATTGCTCTATGTATCATCACAGGGACAACTTTATCATTATTCTCATCTATGTAGGACGCGTCTAACCTATCAGGTAATGAAAAATCTAGCTGCACCGTACCACATTGCCACGCTCTATCCAAACAGTCATATAGTGTGAATTCAATTTTAGGTCCATAGAACGCTCCTTCACCTGGTAAATAAGAAAAATCGATGTCATTTTCTTTCAAGGCTGCAGCTAAATCACTTTCAGCCTGATCCCAAATCTCATCACTACCGATACGTTTTTCTGGGCGAGTAGAAAGCTTAACTACGATATTATTAAAGCCAAATGTCGCATAAATATCATAAACCATTTTTATGCAGTTATTAACTTCGCTTCTTACTTGTTCACGAGTACAGAAAATATGTGCATCATCTTGGGTAAAACCTCTCACTCTCATCAGTCCATGTAGAGAACCTGAGGGTTCATTTCTGTGACAACAACCAAATTCAGCCATTCTTAAAGGTAAATCACGGTAAGATTTTAAGCCTTGATTAAATATTTGTACATGTCCAGGGCAGTTCATTGGTTTTACACAATATTCACGACTCTCAGAAGAGGTTGTAAACATATTTTCTTTATAATTTTCCCAATGACCAGTTTTTTCCCACAAAATACGATCCATCATCAATGGACCTTTGACTTCCTGATAGTCATATTCTGTGAGTTTAGCTCTCACAAAAGATTCTAACTCTCTAAAAATTGTCCATCCATCATTATGCCAAAATGCCATTCCTGGTGCTTCTTCTTGCATATGATAGAGATCCATTTGCTTACCAATTTTTCGGTGATCTCTTTTTGCCGCTTCTTCTAATCTTTTCAGGTAACCGGCTAGTTGCTTTTTATCAGCCCAAGCTGTCCCATAAATTCTTTGTAACATTTTATTATTGCTGTCACCACGCCAATATGCCCCTGCAACTTTTTGCAATTTAAAGTGTTGGCAAAAACGCATATTAGGTACATGTGGTCCACGACACATGTCAATATATTCTTCATGATGATATAAACCTGGCTTGTCATCACGCTCAATATTTTCTTCTAGTATTTGAATTTTATAAGTTTCATTTCTTGCTGCGAAAACATCCCTAGCCTCTTGCCAAGAAACCACTTTTTTTACGACATCATATTCTGTTTTAGCAAGTTCCATCATTCTTGACTCTAATTTTTCAATATCTTCTTGAGTCAATGAGTGATCTAAATCCACATCATAGTAAAAACCATTGTCGATTACAGGTCCAATAGCCATTTTAGTATTTGGCCATAATTGTTTAATTGCATGACCGAGTAAATGTGCACATGAATGCCTCAATATTTCAAGCCCTTCATCATCTTTAGCTGTAATAATAGATAAAGTCGAGTCTTCAGTAATCTGGGTACATGCATCTGCTAATTTACCGTTAATTTTTCCAGCAATGCAGGCTTTAGCAAGTCCAGGACCTATATCCAATGCGACATCTAGAATAGTTACTGGTGCATCGAAACTTCTTATACTTCCATCAGGGAGGGTTATTTGAGGCATTATTGAATCCTTATAAACAGTGGTGATCCCTACGCCAGATCACATGTGGGTTTTGAATATTTTTAATAAACATTTATTTTTTTAGATTAGCTATTTTAGCATTGATTCAATTTTCTTAAAAGTAATAATAATCCGATATTTTATTTTTATCTCTTTTTTGTGGATTAAAGCTAAGTTAGATTTTTTGAATTCTATTCTATTTACCATTCTTCTGAATGGTGAATGTAGGTAATTTCTTTTTTCATTTGGAGAATACAAAGTCATCGTTCTCTTTCAAGGCGCTTATTACACAGTGACTTCTAGCTATATTTTTTAATAGGTTACATAAAATTCGAACTAAAAAGAGTTAAAACAATACGTTTGTCTTTGTTCTTCTAGTGTGGGATATTTAGATAAAAAAACCGGCTTTTTACAGCCGGCGTTTTCGATTTTATTTAATAATTTAAAAGCAGAGGAATGAAGTAACTATTTAGACCGCCAATTTTTAAAATAGTTCATTTTTTTTGAAAAAAAAATTTTTTTATTCACTCACTCCCCATAAAATATTTGATTAAATTAGAAATAAAGGCGATTCTTTTCTCTCTTTCGCTTAAGTCCGTCGTAAATTTAATTTTTGTCGGTCCATCGAATTTAAATATATGAGGTTGTTGCTGTAATAATTTAATCAAAATTTCTAAATCCACCTGATTTTTTTCATAAAATTGGACGAACCCTCCTTTATCGTGGGCATCTATTCTTTTAATGCCTAATTTGTCTGCTTGTTGCCTAAATTCAGATATTTTTAATAAGTTCAACGTTGGATCTGGTAACTTACCAAACCTATCAACTAATTCAATTCTTAGTTCAACTAATTCATCTTGGTTATTTGTACTAGCAAGACGCTTGTAAAGAGACAATCTAGTAGCAACATCATAAATGAAGTCATCCGGAAAAAGTGCAGGTATTCTTAGATCAATTTCTGCCTGGGTTTGTGTTAGATCTTCTAAAGAGGGTTCCTTGCCTGATTTTAGTGCCTTAACAGCGTTATCTAGCATATCCATATACAGTGAAAAACCGACCGTATTCATTTGTCCACTTTGTTCTTCTCCCAATAATTCACCTGCACCACGTATTTCCAAATCATGTGTTGCCAAAGTAAACCCTGCACCTAAATCTTCCAATGACGCAATGGCTTCTAGTCGCTTTTTCGCATCTCCAGATAAAGCTTTAGGCGGTGGAGTCAAAAGATAGGCATATGCTTGATGATGAGATCTCCCTACTCGTCCTCTAAGTTGGTGCAATTGAGCTAGCCCAAATTTATCAGCTCTATCGATAATTATGGTATTAGCTGATGGGATATCTATTCCTGTTTCAACAATCGTTGTACAAAGCAACACATTATATCTTTGATGATGAAAATCAGTCATCACTCGTTCAAGTTCTCTTTCTCGCATCTGCCCATGCCCAATGATAATTCTTGCTTCAGGAACTAATTCACTTAAGCTACTGCGCATTTTTTCAATGTGCTGAACATCATTATATAAGAAATAAACTTGCCCTCCACGTAAAATTTCTCGCAATATGGCCTCTCTGATAAGGGGAGTATCATACTGTTTTACAAATGTTTTTACCGGAAGTCTCCTTGCAGGGGGAGTAGCAATAATTGATAAATCTCTGATGCCGCTCATAGCCATATTCAGTGTTCTTGGAATAGGTGTTGCAGTCAGCGTGAGAATATCTACATCACTTCTCATGGCTTTAATTTTTTCTTTTTGTTTTACTCCAAAACGATGCTCTTCGTCAATAATAAGTAACCCCAGATCATGCCATAAAATACCACCTTGCAATAGCTTGTGCGTACCTATCAAAATATCAACTTTTCCCTGTTCTGTTTGTTCTAACACACCTTTCGTGTCTTTTATGCTTCTGAATCTTGAAATCAATTCAATATTCACAGGTAAATTGGCAAATCTATCTCTAAAATTATCGTAATGTTGCTGAGCAAGTAAAGTTGTTGGGACTAAAACTGCCACTTGTTTATGGTTATTTACAGCTAAAAATGCTGCACGCATAGCCACTTCTGTTTTACCAAACCCCACATCACCACAAACTAGTCGATCCATAGCGATAGGCTGACACATATCGCTAAGTACAGCATTAATTGCTTGCTCTTGATCGAACGTTGTTTCAAATGGAAAGCCTGCCCTAAATTCATCATAGGCTTCTTTATCATGAATAAATGCAAATCCAGGCTTAGCAGCGCGTTTAGCATGTATATCTAGCAAATCAGCAGCAACATCTCTTACTTTTTCAGCTGCCTTTTGTCTCGCTTTAGACCATGCATCACTACCTAATTTATGCAGAGGTGCCGTATCGGTATCTCCCCCACTATAGCGTGAAATCATATGTAATGAAGAGACTGGCACATAAAGTTTCGCGTCATTGAGATAAGTCAGCATCAAATATTCCGCAATTATCCCATTGGTTTCAAGCGTTGTTAAGCCTTGATATCTTCCCACACCATGTTCTATATGTACTACAGGTTTGTTAATATTTAACTCAGCAAGATTTCTAATTAATGTATCCGCATTAATCGTTCTTTTACGTTCATTCCGCCTTTGCTTAACTTTCTCACCCAATAAATCTGATTCGCAAATCAGAGCAAAATGCTTAGTAATACAACCATTTTGCGTTGCCCCCTTGATAATATACAGGTGCTGATGGGAGTGTTTTGGTGTTTTTTGTGAGGTGTTTTTTTCCTTCTGCTCATAAAAGTCAGGGGCATCTTGTGTTTCTACAATAGCGCCATAGATGTCACTTAGTCGGTTAATGACCGTGGTTTTTATAGAGTTTTTTGCCAATAATTCAATTAAGGCTTCTCTTCGACCTTCAGTCTCCACTGAAAATATGACCGGTTTTTCATAGAAATTTAAAAATACTCTCAAACCAATCACACTGTCTTTTTGTGTTACATCAATACCAATTTGTGGTAAGTGACTATACCCTAAGTTAAAATGTCCTGCTTTTTGTGGTAGTACTTCTGATTGTAGTTGAATTTTAGGATAGTGTTTAAAGTGAGTGAATATTTCCTCTTTTGTCATCCAAAGAAAACTTGGTGCAAGTAAAGGTCGCATAGGATCGACGCGCATATTTTCAAAACGATACACTAAATCATGCCAAAACTTATCCATTTGATTTTCTAAATGGCCCATAGTCACTAGCAATGTTTCCTCTGGCAAGTACTCAAAAAAAGATACTAATGATTGTTCAAAAAACAGTGGTTGCCAATATTCTATCCCGCCTGGTAATAACCCTTTACTTACTTGTTGATAGATATGTTCTTCTTCACGCAACACATCAAAATGAGTGCGCCACTGATTTCTAAATAACTCAATACCAGCTCCATCTAAGGGGTATTCATGTGCAGGCAATAAATTGATTGCATTGACCTTTTCTGTAGTTCTTTGCGTATCGACATCAAACAGTCTCAAAGAATCTATTTCATCATCCATATAATCAATACGAAATGGGTGCTCGCTTCCCATAGGAAATAAATCAAGCACAGATCCCCTAAGTGCATATTCTCCATGTTCCATGACCTGTTCTACATGGCGATATCCCGCAGATTCAAGCTGCAGTCTTAATTCTTCTCTAGGTAACTCTTGCCCAACTGACATTTGCAATGCATGCGCTCTCAAGAACTCTGGTGGGCATACTTTTTGCATTAAGGTATTAATTGAAATGACCACTGCACCTTTACGTAAATATTTTAATTGTGATAAAAGTGAAAGTCTGTCGGAAATAAGTTCCTGTTGTGGTGAAAAACTATCAAATGGTAATGTTTCCCAGTCTGCAAACATTTTTACAGGATGCTCTGTGAATGTTTTAATTTCATCAACAAGCATCAATGCATTTTGCATATCTCTTGCCACAACGAGCACAATTGAATTATGCCTTTCAATTAAAGCTGCACATTCTAATGCAAATCCGGCACCTTGTATTTCGCCCAATTGTGTTTGTATGCCGGGTTTAGATGATATGTCAAAAACTTTCTTTTTAGCAAATAGTTCATCACTTTTATTGCTCGGTGTAATTAAGGGGATTAAAGAGTAAACTCTTTGTGTTGGCTTTGTTGAGGTATTTTGATTCATCATGAATATTTTTTATAGTTATCGACTGTAATAATGTATAAGTTTAAAAAGAATAATAGCATATTTTTGATTCATTACACTGAATATAATAGCGATGTTTCTTTAAGTATTTATTATTGTCTTAAATTTTATTTTTGATGAAATGAAATAGTTTGCGGTAGTTAAATAGCAGGTAAATTAGTGGAGGTTGCTCTATCTTTAATGAGGAACCTTCCACTTGAGTAGATTATTTATTACATTTAACTCTTCATTATTTTTCTGAATAAGTTAATGCTTTTGATGCATCATCTAATATAATTTGAAAGCCTTCATACCCTCCAGCCGAAAGATACCATGCTTCTCCTGTTAAATATATCACTTGCTTGTTTTTTACCGCATTGACATTGCTAAGCAACTGATTACTCATAATTTCTTCAGCAGTTTTACTTTGTCCCATCGCTTCACCTCTATCTAACACAAATACTAAATCAGGATTTTTTTCAATTAGATATTCGTATGTGACTTTCTGACCATGATTAGTAATTTCTAATTCATTGTCTACTGGTGTAAACCCAAGTTCATCATATAATAAACCAAATCGAGAACCTGGGCCAAAAGCATTCAGATTCCCTTCGGTAACTATCATCGCCAGTGCTTTAGGTGAACTGCCTGATTGCTTATTTTCTTCAGTAATTGTTTTAAAATCAGCAATCCTTTTATCTAATTTATCAATCAATTGAGTCACTTCGTCCTCCTTTTGAAAGATTTTGCCTAATATTTTCATGTTTTCTTTCATAGAGCTCACATAAGCTTTATTATCCACGCCCATGAGAAGTGTTGGTCCTAATTTAACAAGTTCTGGATAAATATCTGCTTGTCTTCCTGAAATGATTATCAAGTCCGGTTCTAAACGGCTTATTTCTTCAAGATTAGGTTCCTTTAAACTTCCCACATTAATATATTTAGCGTCAGAGAACTGGCTAAGATACTTTGGTAAAGGTTCTTTAGGAAGTGCCTTCACATTAACATTCAAAGCACGTAATGTATCTAGCACTCCATAATCAAATACCACAACATTTTTCGGTGATAAATTCACTGTAGTTTCGCCTAATCGATGTGTCACAGTAATAGACTCTTTCTTACTTGCTTGCGTAGTTTCTTTAGCATCCTCATTTTCATTACAACCAACCAAAATGAGTGCAGCTGTAATAATAAGTACGGACATAAATGACTTAAACAAATTCATGTGACTCTCCTAATTAAAAATAAATCTCAGTTGCTCTAAACGAACTGATGTAAATTGATTGGCTAGTTCATTCGAGTTCTTACAAGTTCGCCTCTTGCGTTAGCATGTTTTCTCCTTTAGCAAATAAGGAGTATGACTATTTGGAGTACTAGCAGCTAAATAATTGAAGATCATGTTATTTACTGAAATAACCTAATTTTTCTCATTTTTACCCTCAACACATGCTTTTTTTATTTAGTGGTAATGCAAACATATTTTATTGTTTTCGTATTCTTTTAATGTTAATGGCATATCATAAAGTGATTCAAGTAAAGTTTTATCCATCATCTCATTTTTTTTACCTACCGCGACGATGTTACCTGATTTCATTGCGACCATTTCATCTGCATAAATAGAAGCAAAATTTAAATCGTGCAGTACAACAATCACCGTCTTACCCGCTTCATCAACGAGTTTTCTTAACAATTTCATGACTTCAACAGCATGGCGCAAATCCAAATTATTTAAAGGTTCATCTAATAAAATGTAGTCAGTATCTTGAGCAATTACCATAGCGATAAATGCTCTTTGCCTTTGCCCACCACTTAATTCATGAATGTGTTTGCCTGCTATATCTGTCAAGCCTACATACTCTATAGCCTCAGAAATTTTTTGTTCATCATTTTTACTTAAACGCCCTTTCGAATGGGGAAAACGACCAAAAGCCACCAGTTCTTTTATTGTCACTCGCATATTTAAATGATTAGATTGTTTCAAAATTGACAGTTGCTTTGCTAATTTTTCTGTTTTAATTTTATTAATCGCTAACCCTTCAATAAGAATTTCACCACCGTCTTGTGCCAACAACCGACTCATCATACCAAGCAAGGTACTTTTCCCTGCTCCATTAGGACCAATAAATGCAGTCAATTTCCCTTTTGATATATTAAATTGCTCCGTTTGTAGCACTGTTTTATTACCAAATTTTTTCAGTAGATGATTTATTGAAATCATGATTGTGTCCCTTTTAATAACAAGTAAATAAAATAGCTTCCGCCGATGAGATTAAGAACTACACTGAGTGCTGTAGAAAAATTTAATACATGCTCAATAATCAGTTGACACAGCGCTAAGGCAATAAAACCAACCAAAAATACTCCTAATGCTAAAAGTAAATGTCTATAGGTATTCATTAACTGATAGGTGATATTTATAGCTAACAACCCAAAAAATACGATTGGACCTATCAGTGCTGTTGAAATAGAGACATAAATAGCAATAATTATCAAAAGCTGTCTTACCACGCGAGTATAATTAATGCCCAAATTAATAGCATGAGAGCGCCCCAGCGCTAAGATATCTAAGTTACGAAATAAAAAAGCCAGCCATATCGTATTGGCAAGAATAAGTATACTTGATAGTTTTAATAGTTCTTGATTAACATTATTAATGCTTGCAAACGTCTTATCTTGAATAAATAAAAATTCATTAGGATCAATAAGCACTTGCAAAAAAGTTGATATACTTGAAAAGAATGCTCCTAATATCAACCCAACTAAGAGTAAAAAATAGATCCCAAATCGGTTTTCTTTGAATAGTAATTGGTATAAGACCAATGCAAATCCAACCATTAATAACACCGTGAGCATAAATTTATTTTCAGGGCTTATACTCATTAGGGCTAAGCTACCAAAAAAGTAGAGTAATAAAGTTTGCAATAACCCATATAATGAATCTAGACCAATGATACTGGGCGTTAAAATTCTATTTTGGGTTATGGTTTGAAAGAGTAAAGTAGATAAACCTATCGCTAAACTTGTTAATCCCATCGTCCAAATTTTTATCCATCGCCTATGTATTATATAACTTGAACCCCCCTGCAAATTTACCGTGAGATAGAGACATAAAATTAACAAGGCACACAAGGAAAGGAGTAAAATTTTTTTTTGTCCCGATAACTGTTTATTCATATTATTGCTGCTCATGCTTTTGTTGACGAAAAAGCAAAACTAAAAAAATTGCACTACCTATACTACCTACCATTAAGCTGATAGATATTTCATAAGGCGCTACCAATACACGGCCTAAAATATCTGCAATTAATATAAATAAAGATCCATAAAGTGCAGTGAGCGGCAAGGTTGTTTTAATATTATCCCCATGAAAAATTGAAACAATATTGGGTATAATTAATCCTAAAAAAGGGATAATTCCGACCGTTAATATGATGGTTGAAGCAATAATTGAAACTATCATTAAGCCAATAAAAACCACTTGCTTATATGACACACCTAAATTTTGAGCGAAACTCTCGCCCATCCCCACAATAGTAAATTTGCTTGCAAAAAAATAGGCTACTGCAATCAAGGGTAAGGTGATAAAGAGTAGTTCATATCTACCTTTTGTCATCATAGAAAAGTCTCCTTGTAACCACCCCGTTATGCTTTGCATCAAATTAAACTTTAATGCAAAAAAAATTGCGACGCCACTCACGACACTTCCGAGCATAATGCCAACTAATGGAACAAAAATAATATCTTTCATACGGATCCGTTCTAAAATTTTCATAAATAACAACGAACCCATAAATGTGACTATGAAAGCTACACTTAGCTTCATAAACAAGCTTGATTCGGCAAAAAGGATCATCGCTATTACTATACCTAACATAGCAAAATCCATTGTCCCAGCTGTGGTTGGAGAAACAAACCTATTTTGTGTTAACTGCTGCATAATTAATCCAGCAATACTCATTCCTGCTCCCGCCATTAATATACTAAGCAATCTGGGCAATCGGCTGAGCCAAAATATATTCCACTGTCCTTCACTCCAAGAGTGAATACTCAGTATATCCATTTTTGCCACACCTATAAATAAGGAGCAAATGGAAACGCTGATAAGCAATATAAGTGTATAAAAAATATTCTTATTCAATGAATTATGCCTTTTGTGTATAGTGTTTAATGAGTATTATTCAATTAATCAAATAATAACACAAATGAGACTTATTATCATTCGCATCTAATAACATAATAGATTTGATTGATGATGTTGTCAATGAATAATATTTATTTAGATTTTATTACAAGTTGTGGACAGGAGGCATGGTGTGAATACAGCAGAAAAGCTCATTTGGTGTATCACTTTGATACACCAATTTTAGAAGGTTATCTGCCTATATTTAATTCATAACGCCAAGCTTGATAAAGGAATCACCAAGCTTCAGAGGACATATCTAGGCTCTTTTATTTAAAACCGATACCCTAATGCAATACCAAAGACCCAAGGATTTATTTCCGCTTTTCCTATCTTTTGGCCATTTAGCTTTACATCAGATTCAATATGCATATAGCGGATATCTGTATTGAAATGCCAACTATTATCGATTCGATAATTTAATCCTACTTGCCCTGCCACGCCTACAGAGTTATCTATTGAAAGGTGCTCTCCTGCTAGTGGTCCTTTTGTTTTCGTATCAAAAAAATTCGTGAAATTTACACCCAAACCGACATAAGGTTGAAATGCTTCATGTTGGGTAAAATGGTACTGAGCACTTAGTGTTGGTGGAAGTTGCTTTGTTTCCGCTATTTTTGTTCCATCTAATTTAATTTCATGTTTAAACGGCGCTGCGACTAAAAGTTCCACACCTATATTGGGTGTCACCATATAACCTAAAGTCGCATGTGGACGAAAACTATTATCTGCATCTAGTTGCCCACCTCCCGTTATTTTGCCATTATTTGACTTTGGCACAACGGCAGCCATACCTCCTTGCACCACCCAATCCCCCGCCTCAAAAGCAAATGCATTAGAAAAAGGCATTAGCATAACTAAACTCATTACACCATATTTGAATGCTTTCATATCTGTCTCCTTTTGTATAACCTCTTTACTATGAATACTCCTTGCTTTACGTGTTACGATTAATGCTAAATGCAGCAATAGAGTGTTTGATAAGATCAGTATGACAAAGGTGCGGTTAAATATTATTGACCATGATCATTGAGTCTGTAAACCGTGCATTCTAAAACCCTAAACATTGATTAATATCAACATTTTAAGAACAACATGGAAACTAATTTGTGATCTTCTAATGCCAAATAGATAGAATGCAAATAAAAATTTAAGAGACACTTTATAATCAACATTTTTATGGTATTAATTACCCTTTTACCACAAGCAAATCATTCCATTGAGTTGTATATTGAGGTGAAAGAAAGCGCCGTTTCATTTGCCAAGGTTCATTAATTCCTTCACTAGCAAAAAAAAGCGTATGGCGTGTCTTCAAATTAATTTCATCGATCGTTTTCATTAGTTTTTCATTCCGCCATGTATCAATTGTGTTAAATAGATCATATTGATATTGATGATTTGGTGTAAAATCAGTGAGCATTACCCCTGCTTTTGCATAGAAATAATTAGCCCGAAAAATGGATTTTAAACCATGTTTAGCAGCCTGGATCAGTTGTCTTGAATCATCCGTTGGATGTAGAAATTGAATGCCTTGAGAGCGATTATAATAAGGATGTTTTGGATTAAATCGGCTCGTTGTTATAAAAATACTTAAATATTTTGCTTTTTGTTTCTCCTGCCTTAATTTATGCCCAGCCCTCGCTGCATGACTTGCAATCGCTTGTTCTAAACTGTCAAGTGATGTGACGCTTGAGCCAAATGAACGGCTACACACAATCTGTTTTTTAGTGGGGATAATAGATTCAATTCTTAAACAACTTTCCCCATTGAGTTCTCTGACTGTTCTTTCTAGGACAACAGAAAATCGTTTTCTAATTTCAAAGGTTGGTATACAGGCTAAGGCAAAAGCAGTTTTAATATTTAGTTCAGCTAATCTCTTACCAAGTTGCCTGCCAACACCCCAAACTTCCTCAACAGGAGTAATTTTCATTAATTTAATTTGTCTTTGTCTGTCAGTTAAATCAACGACCCCGCCTGTTTTAGGGTAAGCTTTGGCAGCATAATTTGCCAATTTGGCTAAGGTTTTCGTAGGTCCGATCCCAACCCCAATACTCAAGCCAACTTCTTGCTTGATTTTTTTTTGTATAGATTGGCCATAGGACAAAAGTTCAAAATTTTGTTTTACTCCTGATAAGTCAATAAAAGCCTCATCTATAGAATAAACTTCAACTTCTGCTGATATTTCTTCTAATGTTTGCATGACTCGATGACTCATATCTGCATACAAGGCATAATTAGAAGAAAATAAAGTGATTTGGTGCGCTAGAACAAGTGGTTTTATTTCAAAAAAAGGAACCCCCATTTTAATTCCAAGGGCCTTCGCCTCAGCAGAACGAGCAATAACACATCCATCATTATTAGAAAGCACAACTACTGGCTTGTATTTTAAATCTGGCCTAAACAACTTCTCACAACTAGCATAAAAATTATTACAGTCGACTAATGCAAAACAGGTATTTCCCATCTATCCTCTCTCTTTTTATTTCACTATAAGGCGATCTTTAAAAAATTGGATTCGAAGAGGCATGTGATGTCCCTTTATGTCTAGGTAATTTCCTGATGACATTAGTAACCACGCCAAAAATGTCTAATTCATCTCCCTCTTTAATTATGCGAATAGGATATTTAGGGTTATGAGCAACTAAGGCCACCTGAGGTGTGAGTTGTAACTCTTTTACAGTGAATTCACCATTCAAATTTACTATAACAATATCACCCTGTGCTGCTGTTATAGCCCTATCCACGATAAGAATATCACCAGAATATATTCCTGCCTCAATCATAGATTCACCTTCTACCCTAACAAAAAAAGTAGCCGATGGGTGTTGAATACATAATTCATTAAGATCAAGTGTATTTTCAACATAATCTTGCGCTGGAGATGGAAATCCTGCACTTACCTTAGAGAGATAAAAAGGGAGATAAATCGATTCTGGTAAACCATATGATTCACTTACTTTTCCTACAAATTTAATATCCATTGGTTCCTCTCTTGTAAACTGATTAAATACTGTTTATTTGTACAGTATATTTTAATGGATTTTTTTTGCAAGATCTACAAAATTAAAATGGCAGTCACATAATCTAAAAAACAGTCATTCTAGGCTGGGTAGACTCTATTACACGACGGCTAAACAACGAATTAACATACATAGCTAAATAGAGGATATAAATAGATGATATAAATAGATGAGAGATAACGTGGAGCATCAATTAAATTGTTACCTGATGAGTGACTCTTCAGATAACAATTATCAACAAGAATTATTATTTAAGGTGATTCATAGCTGCATCATAATTTGGCTCTTGGCCGATCTCTGGTACAAGTTCAGCATAAATGACTTCGTTATTTTCATCTAAAATAATCACTGATCTTGCAGCTAAATGCGCTAGAGGGCCTTCAGCAATTTGTACACCATAAGTTAGAAGAAAATCACTTCGAAAAGTAGAGGCTGTTTTCACATCATTTAGTCCCTCAGCACCACAAAAACGACTTTGTGCAAAAGGTAAATCTGCTGAAATACATAATACTACTGTATTATCTAATTGGCTGGCTAAATCATTAAAACGTCTCACCGACATTGCGCAAACACCTGTATCAACACTAGGAAAAATATTAAGTACTTTGCGTTGATTAGCAAACGTATCTAGTGTGATGCTCCCTAAATCGGCACCAACTAAGTCAAAAGCAACTGCTTTATCGCCGATTTTTGGAAATTTTCCATTTAAAGCAACAGGTGTACCTTTAAACGTAACTGAATTAGACATTATATATCTCCTAAGTTAAAAAACAAACTGCTTGATGACAGTTATAAAAGAGTGAACGTTTTGCTTTAGTATCAAATCGAATCACCATTATAGATTATCTTACCATACGCTTAGTAAAAAAAATCTATTTGTTTTGCCAAAGTGTCAATATTTTACTGAGCTTTGCGTATACTTCTTCATATTCTTCAGATTCAATGCTGTCTAAAACGATACCACCACCTGCAAAACATATTAATTTGCCTCTAGGAGATATCTCTTGGATGTCAAATCCCTCAGGATTTTCTGGTATGGCAATTAGCGTTCTGATTGCTATATTACTGTCCATTTGCCCACAAGCACTTATATACGCAATACTGCCACAATAAATTGATCTCTGAGTAGGCTCAATATGCTCTATTTTTTGCATAGCACTCACTTTAGGGGCTCCTGTAATTGATCCACCAGGGAAACACGCACGCAGTAATGCCAACGGGGTTATCTCATCTTTAAGCTGAGCGCTGATTGTACTCACTAAGTGATGAACGGCTGGAAAAGATTCTATTTCAAACAGTTTAGGTACTTCTACTGTTCCAGGCCTTGCTATTTTACCTAAATCATTACGCAGTAAATCTACAATCATCACATTTTCAGCACGATTTTTAGCTGAGTCTGCAAGTATTTTTTTATTACGCTCATCTTCATAAATATCATCACTCCTAGCAATAGTGCCTTTGATAGGTTTAGTTGATACTTGCTGCTTTTTTAACAATAAAAATCTTTCTGGTGATGCGCTTAATATTTTTGCTTCAGGTAAATGGCAAAAAGCAGAAAACGGAGCTTGATTAGCTTTAAGAAGATCGTTGAAAGCTTGCCATTCATCACCTTCATATGTTGCTTGGAATGCTTGGGTTAAATTAACTTGATAACACTCTCCTGCCTCTAACGCTTCTTGAACCTGTATAAATTGCTTATGATAATCAGTGGCAGTTATCGTTGATTGCCAAGATGATGTCAATTGAAATCGACTCTCTACGTTCGATGACTTACTGTTTTCTGTTGCTAATTCATCAATTTGCGTTAGATACAATTCAAACCGTGTTTTAGCTTCTGCCTCATTTTCTGCCTGAATGACACAATTTAACTTATTTAGTATGTTGTCACGTATAAATGCAACATCATAAATACCTACCGACATCGCAGGTAAAGGATCAATTTTTTCACTTATATTAGGGATATATTCCTGAGTTCGTCCTAAATCGTAAGTAAAAAGCCCAAGCGCACCTCCTTGAAAAGGAACATCTTCACGATGGTTTGCACTCATTTTATAATTATCAATCACTTTATCTAAGCAAGCAAAAGGACAACTTGCAAATTTATCTTGTGTGCCTTGAATTGGCTCATAAACCAATAAATTTGGTTCGTGTGATAAATAAGATATTTTTGTATCTATCAATACACCAATTGGGGCATTTGAATCAAATGAAGGAATAAGATTTGTTACTATAGTAGCTATAGGGTGACTGACTAGAATATCAAAACGACTATTGATGTGTTGTGATTGCCCTGAATGCAAAAGCATTGTCCAGGGATAGTAGACTAATTTATCACAGAGCTGAGTAAACAGATGAACAGATTCAATTTCAAAAATAAAGGCCTGTGTATTAGGGTATTGTTTATTATTGTACATAGTCGTCATAGTAAAAAATCCTATAGAGCCTTACTTTCATAATGCTATAGAAGAAAAGTAAATATCAAAGACGAACCGACATGAGAGAAATTTGTTCGCTACTGAGGCTCCCTAGCAATAAAGTCGTATAATTCATAAGACCTCATGTGCGAATTTCATCCTGAATTCAGGCTCAAATAGCCTACAAAGAAGCCGAAGATATGGAAGCATTCGAATTTAGTTAAAACTCTCATTTTTTCCAAATTGGAAAAATCTCCATATATGGCGTACTTTGCCCACGATCCTATTTCGTTTGTCGTACTGGAGGTGCGACAATAGAAACGCTTGAATCGCATCTACAATCATAACAACCCCCTAGTTTGCGCGTTTATATCCCCGCCCAATTGGACGAGGGGTTTAGAGCTTTTTGCTAACGTTTCATTAAATAATTTCTAATAATTCTACTTCAAATACTAACGTACTGAAAGGTTTAATCATTCCGCCAGCACCACGCTCTCCATAAGCTAACTCATATGGAATGACTAGTTCCCATTTAGATCCAACTGGCATCATACAAAGTGCTTCAACCCATCCCGCAATCACACCATTGACTGGAAATTCAGCAGGTTCGCCACGTTGTACCGAACTATCAAATACTTCCCCTGTGACTAATTTCCCTGTGTAATGTACGCGTACTTTATCTGTTTTACCCGGAATTTCACCCTCACCAGCCGTAATGACTCTATATTGCAAGCCCGACTCAGTTATGTTCACTCCTTCTAATTTAGCATTGTTTTCAAGGTAAACTTTCCCTGTTTCAGCTAGAGCTGCAACTTGAGTTTTTCTCTTTTCTTCAGCTTTTTCATGCATGGTTTGTAGCGCTTCATGAATTTCTTCAATCGCAATAATAGGCTGATTATTTTGCAGGGCATCCATAATCCCTGCTAATAAACCATCAGCAACAAGTTCCGTCATATCAGCTTCTCGAAGTTGTTGACCAATTTGTAAACCAATACCATAACTTGCTTTTTGTTCTAATGTAGTGAATTGACTCATAGCATAACCTTTTTTGGGTAGGATAAGTAAAGATTGAATATCAATTTTAACTTATGTAGAAATAACAACGCCAGCTTTCGCTGGCGTTTAAGAATTGAAATAATCAGGCTAGATTAAGCTTCAGCGATGATTTCAAATTTGATGTCAGCAAAAACTTCACTGTGTACTTGGATAGTGATTTCAAACTCACCTGTAGTACGTAACACACCATTGGGTAAACGAACTTCGCTCTTAGCTACTGCAACACCTGCAGCAGTGATTGCATCTGCAATATCACGAGTACCGATTGAACCAAATAGACGACCTTGATCACCCGCTTTAGAAGCGATAGTAACTTTGCCTAATGTAGTGATAGCTTCAGCACGTTGGTTTGCTGATGCTAAATTTGCTGCTAATTTTGCTTCTAATTCAGCACGACGTGCTTCAAAATAAGCAATGTTTTCTTTAGTTGCAGGAACAGCTCTTCCTGTTGGTACTAAAAAGTTACGCGCATAACCCGGCTTAACAGTAACTTGATCACCTAAGTTACCTAAGTTAGCGACTTTATCTAATAAAATAACATGCATAAGTTTATCCTCTTATTCAAGCGCTTACTTGTGGTTATCCGTGTAAGCCAATAATGCAAGGAAACGAGCACGTTTAATTGCACGAGCTAATTGGCGTTGATACTTAGCAGCAGTACCAGTAATACGACTAGGTACGATTTTGCCACTTTCAGTAATATAATTTCTCAATGTATTGATATCTTTATAATCAATCTCTTGCACACCTTCTGCTGTAAAACGACAGAATTTGCGACGACGGAAGTAACGTGCCATAGGGCTATTCTCCATGAATTAAAAATGTAATTTTTTCTGCATGTAAAACAAGTTTTGATAATCCATTTCTGGATTGGTGTTGAGAAATGAAACCTTCAACGCTTATTTTACTGCCTACGATTAACTGCTGTATAACAGATTGAAGTGATGATCCACTTGCCACAACTGAAACTTTACACCATGCTTGTCTCTTTAAACCCGCTTCATATTGAAATGATCGATGTTCAAGTACAAAACTAGAATGAATAACACCAGAAGGGCTTGTTTTTTGAACTATGCTCTTAGAGACGATACCTTCTAAAACCAAGCGATTCAACACAAACTATCTTACTCTGCGCTTTCTAAATCAGCATCATCACTCATTACTTCGTCATGAGAGAAATCATCACGACGCTCACGGCGATCGTTTACTTTCATCATAGGCGATGGCTCAGTGATAGCTGTTTTTACACGCATAATCATGTTACGAATCACAGCATCGTTAAAACGGAATAACGTTTCTATTTCATCGATTACTTCTTGTGGCGCTTCTACATTCATAAGAACATAGTGTGCTTTTTGAATTTTATTAATTGGATATGCGAGTTGACGACGACCCCAGTCTTCAAGACGGTGTACTTGACCTTTCGCTGCAGTAACCATGTTACTATAACGTTCGATCATGCCAGCAACTTGCTCAGATTGGTCCGCATGAACCATAAATACGATTTCGTAATGACGCATCGTTAAGAGCCCCTTTCGGTTTAGTAAGCTTCCTGTCTAGGCAACCGCGACCTATGGAAGCAAGGAACAAAGATTGAGTGCGGTTGAAAAAGACACTGCATTATATACATTAAGAATAAAAACTCAAGCACTATGCACTTGATTCGGTAATTTAATTGATAGATGCAGGCATTCTAAAAAGCCTAAAAAATAAATTCAGCATTTGAATAGTGGGAAAAAGTCTATAGTCAATCCTTGATAACAATAAATTACTCCTCTTTTATCTAATTCATGCTTAATGGGGATCACGATGCTGTTTTTATATTACTTAACGCCCACTAAATAGGTATCGCAATATATCTGCGACAGTCAATTAAAATTATTTAAGTATATAGCATCAAATACTGATTAGTTGTCAATAAGAATGCGCTATAGATGATAACTTTTGATTCTTTTCTCACAAGAAAAAAATCAAGTATATTTTTTAAACGAAGTTTAATTTTACTTTTTACCCTAGGAGATAATCATGAGCAAGCCTGAAATTAATGAAACTGAATTTAATTTAAAAAACAATTGGAAGCCAGAAACTCTTAGTCTACATGCTGGTTATGATGCCAATGAACATCAGCGTTCTGCTGCATTACCTATTTATCAAACGGCCTCATATCTTTTTGATAATGCCGAGCATGGTGCAAATTTATTTAATTTAGCTGAAGCAGGTTTTATTTATACAAGAACGGGGAATCCTACCTTAGATATTTTAGAAAAACGTATCGCGGCCTTAGAAGGTGGTGTTGGAGCGGTGACTTTTGCTACAGGTATGGCTGCTATTGATGCCGCTATCAGCACGATCGTATCCCATGGAGACGACATTATTGCTAGTAAAGAAATTTATGGTGGAACCCATAATTTTTTTAGAGATGTCTTACCAAGCAGAGGTATTAACGTTCAGCAATTTCCGATTGATGATTTAATGGCATTAGAAAATTTAATTAAACCGACTACTAAGGCCATATTTGTTGAGTCAATCAGCAACCCTAGCACCAGAATTGCTGATTTACCAAGGATTTCAGCAATAGCAAAACGTTATGGCATACCTTTAATTGTTGATAATACCGTTGCATCACCTATTGGAATTAATGCTTTGGAATTAGGAGCAAACATTGTTATACACTCCTTAACAAAATATATTGCAGGTCATGGTAATACACTTGGCGGTATTGTAGTAGATGGTGGGAATTTTGAATGGAATGACTACAAAGAAAAGTACCCTGCTCTCTCCACCCCTTCTAAAGCCTATCATGGTATTATTTTTAACGAAACATTTAAAGAGCTTGCATACATTGTTAAAGTTCGAACTAGTCCATTAAGAAGCTCAGGGGCAGCTTTAGCACCTCACTCTGCTTTTTTAATAGCCCAGGGACTTGAAACTTTGTCCTTACGGTATGAGAGAATAAGCCACAATACTTTAAAAATTGTTGAATTTCTCTCTTTGCACCCTAAAGTCATTTCCGTTCATCACCCAAGTCATACACATCATCCAGATCATGAATTAGCAAAGCAATTATTGAACCATAATGGCGCACCTGGCATCATTAGTTTTGAAATAGACGGTTTGGCAGAAGAAGTTACTTTATTCTACAATAAATTGTCTCTCTTTTTACGTCTTGTCAACATTGGAGACAACAAATCATTAGCCGCTATTCCCGCACAAACGACTCATCGGCAATTGGACAATGAGGAATTGAAGGCCGCAGGGATATCTGAAAATTTAGTTAGGCTGTCTATCGGTATTGAAAATATTGATGATCTAATTGATGACCTTAAGCAAGCTCTCAGCTAATGAATAACCAAAGCTAAAAGAAATAAAAGGGATAGGACTTTGCTTTCACAATTTCGATCTGTTATTAAAAAATTTTGATGCAAAGATCGAAAAAAATAGTTGTAAAATTGCAATCTATCAACCCAAAGTACACATTTTTATGTGCATGAACATGATATAAAACGGGCTTTATGACATTAAAACACGAATAAAAATAGAACTATATGATGAATTAACAATACTAATAAAACTAAATTTATTAGATAGATTGATAATTTACAAAAAAATGCGTCAAAAAACTCTATTAATAGGCGTGGCAAGGCTGAAAACTTCGATGAGCAAGGGGTGACTGTTCTAGGGTTGAGTCAAACTATTCTTGGAATGACAAGAACATAAATCGAATTAATTCTTTCAACCAATAGAGGTGAAATCGCTCCTAAGGAAGTAAAAAGTGGAAAAATCAAGAGAATTAAATCATCAGCATATTATCTTCAGAAACAATTAAAGAGAACATTTTAACTAACCGGAACGCTAAGCCCATCAGTCTTCAAAAAATCATATCGTGATGCCACTATATTATGCACACTATTATGCATATTTTTTTCAAAGACGCATATTCAAAAAATAGGAGTAATGCTATGCAAAATGTTATCAATAGCAATGTGAAAATAGAGGAAACTAAAGTAAATATGGACTCGCTTCCTATTCTCAATTTGCAAGAAGCGGAAAACCCAGAGTCAGCAGAAGCATTTGATGAAACATTTAGAAAACAGGCAAGAGAAATAGGTTTTTTTTACTTAGTCGGCCATGATATTAGCCATGAAGAAATCCTACGTTTGGAAAATATAGCTAAGGAATTCTTTGAATTAAGTGTCACGGATAAAAATAAAATAAGTATGGCTTATTCAAGACACTTTAGAGGGTATACAGGAATCGAAGAGGAAAACACCCAAAAACATCCTGATTACAGGGAACAGATAGATATAGGACCAGAATTGCCAGCTGATCCTTTAGTCTCTGACCTCGATTTATGGAGAAATCTACAAGGTCCTAATCAATGGCCTGAAGCATTACCTGAATTGAAAGACATCGTCTTAGATTGGGGGGAGAAAAATCGGCAGCTAGCCATAAGAGTTTTACGTATTTTTTTAAGAGCTTTATACCAAGATGATACAGCTGTCGATTATCTCATTAAAGGTACACCTCACCATTTGTTAAAGCTAATTCATTACCCTGGCAATTACGAAAATCCGCAAGGTGTTGGTGCTCATAAAGATGCTGGTCTGTTGACTCTTTTATTACAAGATAAGGTCGGAGGGCTTCAAGTTCAATCTGATAAAGGATGGATTAATGCACCCTATCTAGAAAATGCATTTATTGTCAATATAGGAGAAACTCTTGAATTACTGACTAATGGATATTTAAGAGCAAATATCCATAGGGTTATTGCGCCTAAAAAAGGAATATCAAGATTCAGTAATGCCTACTTTTTATCTCCATGCTTATCTTTAGGTGAATTGATTCCGTTTAAACTACCCGCTAATTTAGCTAAATTAGCGAAGGGGCCGACTAGCGATCCTAATAACCCTTTATTCCAGCACGTTGGAAAAAATGCAATAAAAGGGAGGCTAAGATCGCATTTAGCGGTAACAGAACGATTTTATCCTCACATCTTAAGTAATGAATAAATGGATAAATGGATAAATCGATAAATTCAAAAATGAGGGTAAACGAGGCTTTTTCAAAATTATGGTTCCGTGACTATATTGGCTGCAAATTATTTCGCTGTTGGTTTTAAAGGAGAAACTATCGTAAGAAAAGAGCTTTATGCTGAAGAGTAAAGCACTCTTCTCTAAAATTAACAAGGATCCTAAAAGTAATAGACATACTTTGCTGTCGGTGGTTACATTTTTTTAACGGCAAAGTTTTAAGATCAACTCAGTAAATAGCGTATACTGTCAATCATAATCAAAGAAGTAAAAAATACATTAAAGGGAACAGTATATTTGAAAAAAGTCTAAAATCTTAGCCATCTGCTAAAATTAGGTGGTTATTTAATTTTAGCAAGCACGCTCATTTTCGTTTTAAGTTCAAAATTAAATAGTGTCAATTCTCCCCCCCAAACACATCCTGTATCTAAAGCAAGAATATTAGGTTCATCAACTTTCCCATTAAGCGCAGCCCAATGGCCAAAGGCCAAAGTATATTCAGCTGGTATTTTTCTTGGTAAAGTAAACCAGGGATACAATCCTGATGGCGCTTCATTTGGTGCATCTTTACACAAAAAATCCAATGCACCTTCCTTTGAGCAATAACGCATACGTGTTAAAACATTTAAAATAAAACGTAGTCGTGGGATACCTTTCAGTTTATCATTCCAACTGTTAGGGGTATCTCCATACATCTGAGCCAATAAGTCTTTGTATTTATCAGACTGTAACACCATTTTTACTTCTTCAGCAGCTGTTAGAAGAGTAGATAAATCCCATTGAGGAGAAACACCTGCATGCGTCATTATTAATTTGAGTTTATGGCAATATTGAACCAATGGTTGTTTCCTCAACCAAAATAAAAGTTCCTCTTTATCTTTTGCCTTTAGCACCTTATCCAATTTGTCCTTAGCTTTATCCCTAACTAATCCTGCATCGATAGCTAATAGATGTAAATCATGGTTTCCGAGTACCATCTTCACACTGTTTTTAAGTTGATATACCTCTCTTAGAACTGATAAAGAATCTTTACCTCTTGCTACAATATCACCTGTTAACCAAATCGTATCTTCTTTTTCATTAAAAGAAGCTTTATCAAGCAATCGCATAAATTCATCATAAGAGCCATGAATATCCCCAATTATTAATGTCGCCACATAAACCTCGCTTATTTAAATAATTGTTAACTTCTCAATCCTTGGCCCTTTTCTATTAATCGCCAATTGATACCATATAGCATAGCAACAAATATCAGTAGGATCCCTACAGAAAGAGAGAATGGGACATCATTAATACCTAAAAAACCATACCTAAAACCACTAACCATGTAGACAATAGGATTAATTTTAGAAACTATTTGCCAAAATTCAGGTAATAGCGTAATTGAATAAAATACACCACCAAGATAAGTGAGTGGTGTCAACACAAATGTAGGTATCAGGCTGATATCATCAAATGTCCTCGCAAAAACAGCGTTCAACAATCCTGCTAATGAGAAAACAATCGATGTAAGTAATAGGGTTATAATCACCATACTCCAAGAGTAGATTTGTAAGGGCACAAAGAATAAAGATACTATAGTAACTAAAGCCCCTATCACAACCGCTCTAGATACTCCGCCTCCTACATAGCCCCAGATGATAATATGCGTAGGAACAGGAGCTACTAGTAATTCTTCAATATTGCGTTGAAACTTCGTGCTATAAAATGAGGAGGCAACATTTGAATACGCATTAGTAATAACAGACATCATAATAAGACCAGGGACGATAAACTGCATATAATCAAAACCGTGCATTTGCCCAACTCTAGCACCGATTAAATTACCAAAAATAATAAAATATAGTGTCATGGTAATCACTGGTGGAACAAGTGTCTGCACCCAAATTCGCATAAAGCGATTAATTTCTTTAATCCATATACTCTTTAATGCAGTGAAATATAATTGAAACATGATTTCCTCTGATTGTTTAATTCTTTGTATTTTTAATATAATGACTGATTTGAATTTTAATTAGTAAAGACACTTAAAATCTCTCATGAGTTTTAATGCTAAGCTTCAAGTTTTGAGGTTAATCCAACAAAAAGTTCTTCTAATCTATTCGCTTTATTGCGCATACTTAGCACTCGGATGTTTTGCTGGTTAAACTGTTCAAAAATACCGTTAAGCCCTTGTTCACGATAGACTTCAATTTCCAGAGTAGTTTCATCTAAAACTTCTGTCTTATAACCTTCAAGGGGTCTTATTAATTTAGCGCTCACATCAAAAATAAAGGTTTCAGATTGCAATTTAGCCAATAATGCTTTCATGCTGGTATTTTCAATCAATTTTCCTGATTGAATGATGCCGATATTTCGACATAACATCTCTGCTTCTTCAAGATAATGAGTCGTTAAGATGATTGTTTTCCCCTCTTTATTCAATTCTTGTAAAAATTGCCACATAGAACGCCTTAATTCAATATCAACCCCTGCAGTTGGTTCATCTAAAATAAGCAATTTAGGATCATGCATTAAAGCCCTAGCTATCATTAAGCGGCGTTTCATACCACCTGAAAGCATTCTTGCCCTATCATTACGTTTTTCCCATAAATCTAATTGCGATAGATATTTTTCAGCTCTTGCAGTCGCCTCTTTTCGATTAACACCATAAAAACCCGCCTGATTAACCACTATTTGAAGTACAGTTTCAAAAGAGTTAAAATTAAATTCTTGTGG
Source organism: Thorsellia kenyensis (assembly GCF_042432445.1). Lineage (NCBI taxonomy): Bacteria > Pseudomonadati > Pseudomonadota > Gammaproteobacteria > Enterobacterales > Thorselliaceae > Thorsellia > Thorsellia kenyensis. Next base: position 35,007 of record NZ_JBHLXE010000100.1, read on the forward strand.
TACTAATCCTAATTGTAATTTGGCATGGACTTTTTCTTTCTCAAGATCGTATCCAAAAATTTTAACTTCGCCCTCAGTTTTATTGACAAGTGAAGTTAAAATACCGATTGTTGTGGATTTTCCTGCACCATTCGGGCCTAATAAGGCATAAAAATCGCCTTTTTTTACAGTCAAATCGATACCTTTTAGGGCCTGAACCCCGTTAGAGTAGGTTTTTTTAAGCGATTTAATTTCTATTGCGTACGGCATTTTGACCTCTAAAAAAACAAATATATAAATAATAATATGGGTATTTCAATTAGTAGACAAATTTAATTACACTTCAATGCAATAAATTTCAACACAGATTTATAAAATACGATAAACTGGAGTAATCGTATTTTATAGCTTAACAATAAATAAAAGTGGCTAAAAGACGGTTTAATTTACATCTGTTTTAATTATAATACACCAAAACAAAATAAGCTTAATTAATTAGCATATTTGATAATAATTATATAGATACTTAGGAGCATTGATGGGTTCAAATAATCATAACAAAGATCATCACAATCATATCCAAGGTAATCCTTCATGTTCTTCTTATTGTAATAAAAACCATACGAATGCATGTATTGAAGATATCATAAAAAATAATACCGAATGGGCTGAGAATATTCATAAACACGATCCGGATTTTTTTCAGCGCTTATCACAAAACCAAACACCTAGATTTTTATGGATAGGATGTTCCGATAGCAGAGTTCCAGCAGAAACACTCACTGGTCTTGAACCTGGTGAATTATTTGTGCACAGAAATGTCGCTAATCTTGTTGTTCATACTGATTTAAATTGTCTTTCTGTTGTTCAATATGCAGTAGAAGTGTTAAAAGTAGAACACATTATTGTTTGTGGCCATTATAATTGTGGTGGTATCGTTGCTGCGGTAGAGAACAAAGAACTAGGTTTGATTGATAATTGGTTGCTTAACATAAGAGATTTGTTATTTAAGCATGCTGGATTATTAGGGCATTTATCAAAAGAAAAAAGAATGAATGCCCTTTGTGAGATCAATGTTATTGAACAAGTATATAATCTTGGTCATTCCACAATAATGCAATCTGCTTGGAAATCAGGCCAGAATTTATCTATTCACGGCTGGGTTTATGGACTAGATGATGGTAAAGTCAATGATTTAGAAATAAGTGCAAGAAATCAATCAACATTAGAACAAGCTTATCGACGCGCAATTGCAAAATTAGAAGTACACGCTGACAAAGAGGATTAGTTTTGACTCAATCGATAAAAAATATTGCTCCTAAATCTGAGTGTGAAAACACAATAAGCTCAAGTATTGTTGAAAAAAAGCACTCCGCACAAGTCATCCATACAGCACCAGGTAAAGTTACTTTGAGCATTGAACGAAATGCAAGTTGTTCAGGCTGTCAGCAAGAATATAGCTGCGCACATAGACAGACTGAAAAATTATTAAGTAAAAATATCACTTTAACGTTAGAAAAAAATGAGATGTATACTGTAGGGCAGTATGTTGATATTGAATTAGATGAAAAAATATTACTTAAATCAGCTTTTTTAATCTATTGCATGCCCGTCATTATTATGATTTTGTCGGCATTATTAGTAAATATCGTGACGCCAAATCAAACAATAATATTTATTACTTCTTTGCTATCAATGATTATAAGCCTGTTTGCCATAAAAAAATATTGTCAAGTCTTCGTGCCAAATGTTTTAAAGAAAATTGAAATTAAAAAGTAATTATTTAACAAACCTGACAAGGCCTGTATAATTAAAAACGAATAAAAGACACCTGCAACACCCAATAAGTGTTTATTTAACCGATTTCAAAGGAATTTGTTGATTATTTATTCAGTTCGGGTCACTAATTGTTCCTCAAATAGCACAATTAATTAACATAATTTTATATCGGCATTATCAAATTATTTTTTAAAGTGTTATTATTACTTTATATGATATATTAATTGAATCATATCAGGCTCCTCTAATAAGGATGCCTATAAAAAAATGGATTTTTTAACTACAATGAGGTTATTTATGAAAATAAAAAAGAATACACTGCTAAGCTTATTTGCAGTATCAGGATTAATGGTTATAGGAAGTGTTCAAGCAAATGATGTTACGTTAGGATTAGGGGTTGGATATTCCACTCAACCTTACTTAGGCGTGTCTAATGATGTTATTCCTTTACCAGTGATCAAATTTGAAAATGACCAGTTCTTTTTTAATACAACTAAAGCGGGTTATTTTTTATGGAATGATGGCCAACAAAAAGTTAATGTAAATATTTCTTACCACCCTCAGTCTTTTAAAGGCCGCGATAGCGATAATGTGAATATGCGTGCTCTTGACAGAAGACGTGAAACCGCTATGGTGGGTATTGGATATGACGTCACCGGTGTATTCGGTAAATTGGCAGCAGATGTATCAGGTGATGTACTTAATCGCAGTAATGGGATCATTGCTGATGCCAACTATAGTTACCCAATTACTCATGATTTACTCACTTTGGCTCCTATTGCTGGTATAAAATGGAATAGTGATAAATATAATGATTATTACTATGGAGTTTCAGCAAATGAAGCAAATAGAACTCCTGACTTTAAAGCATATAAATCAAACAGTGGCGTATCACCCTATATGGGCGCAGGCTTAAATTTTAAAATGACAGATAATTGGAATGCTTTTGGTATGGCTCAACATACTTTCTTTAATAAACAAATTAAAGACAGTCCAATGATTTCAAGTTCAGGTCAAACACTTGTTGGCGGTGGATTAAGCTATTCGTTCTAATTAATGAACCTTAAAATAGCATAATATTTTATTATCTTAAAGTCGCAGTAGCCGTAGAAAATGCCTAGCCTTATTTCAAATTAGGATAGGCATTTTTTATATTTCTTAATATCAAATTTTAACTGTTTATCATCTCGTCGTTTTGAAATTTTTTTCTCATCAGCCGTTCAAAAGTCGTCTTAAAATTAATATTATTTTAAATTCCCCATTAAGTACGAGCATATTGCTTAACCTCCAAGAATAGAAATTAAGAGTTACTCTTTAATTAATCCACCATGCCATAGTAGTTCTCCTTGACCCTCATTATTTAAACGAATTCCAGCGATATTTGCGGGTTGGAACATGATAGGAGAGTGCTCATTTGGACATAGTTCTTCAACTAAATAGCCCACAAGTGGAAGATGAGATATTATCATTAAGTTTACTTCATCAAGTGATAAAGGTGGGGTATGTTTATATAAAGAGTCAATAAATTCATAAATACTTTGAACAACCCTTTGCGCACTACCATTCGGTGTAATTGTTTCTAAAATCGTTGCTTCAATTCTAGATTCCATCGCTTGCTGAACTTTTTCCCAAGTCTGTATAGTTCTTAGATATGGACTGACCCAGACATGTGTTGGACATAGATCTTCTTGTGCAAGCCATGCACCTACTTGAGAGGATTGCTCTTCTCCATATGGGCTTAAAGGTCTTGATGAATCAGTGGGTGCTTGGTTAATTGCTTCACCATGACGCATGACTATAATATTCATTATGTTACTCTCAATTTTTTATTCATCAATACTGTCAAGATCTGCTTCTATAGCCTTTAAATCTGGAGAACTTGACGGGCTTGTTTCCCCACGATTGATTAAAAATTCATTTCGTTGGAAATAAGCTTCTCTGACTGTAATATAAGGATCAGCTGAACTTTTTAATAATCCTTCTTGCTCTATAAGTCTAGAACGACCATCTACAGCACTCACAGCAGTCGTTCCTAATAGCCACCAACCAGAAGATACAGCACTCAAAACAGGATAAAGCGTATCAGCAGCATTACCACCTTCTTGAGTAAACGTAAAACTACCAAAAAGAGGAAGTACAACATATGGCCCAGTAGGAACACCATATGATCCTAACGTCGTACCAAAGCGCTGTGGATCAGGGCGTTTTAATTCATCATTAGCCATGCCCGCAACATCTATCAGTCCCCCTAATCCAAGGATAGTGTTCAGTAAAAATCGGTTAAAACTTTTCGCACTCGCTTCTACTTCACCTTGAAGCAAATTATTAACCATATGGGCAGGTTCACTTAAGTTATAAATAAAATTGTTACTACCATCTTTGATTGGATTCGGGACATATTCTTTCCATACGACAGCAACAGGTCTTAACACATAAGGATCAACAACTTCATAATTGAAACTAAACATCACTCTATTAAATCCTTCTAGCGGATCATTTCTTTCACCAGTTTCTTGATTATGAGACGCACAACCAGAGATGAAAACAATTAAACTGATTATAAAAGCCTTCACTTTCACAATATAACCTCTTGATATGGTATTAATAAAATTTAAAATAGGGTGTAAGTCGGGCTCTGTTAGTATTAATAAATAGCTCCTTTTCAGGAATTAAGATTTTCTACTTACACTTGCCTCTACAGTTTAACAGATTATACGCAAATAATATAACCTCTTTTGACACATGTCAGCTCCTTGCAGACTTGTAATTTTGATAAAATCACTAACTTGATTTAGCCAAAACAAATTCATCAGTTTGCTTTTGAAGCCAAACCATCCGGCTCATTAATAAAATTGCTGATGTCGTTAATCCTATGATAAATCCTATCCAAAACCCATTAGGCCCCATTGCAGGCACAAACCAATCAGTCAGTCCTAAAATATATCCACTTGGAAGTCCTATGAGCCAGTAGGAGATAAATGTTGCGTAAAATATGAGTTTAGTGTCTTTGTAACCTCTTAATATACCACTGCCGATTACTTGCACGGCATCGGAAATTTGATAAATTGCAGAAAGCACCAATAGTTGAGTTGCAAGCATAACTACTGGAGTTTCTTGAGTATAAATCCTAACAATCTGCTCATTAAACAATAACGTGATTATCCCAGTACAACTTGCCAATACAACACCCCAAAAAAGACTAACATAAGCACTCATTTTTGCCCTATCAGTTCTTTTTTCACCGAGTGAAAAACCTACTCTAATCGTTGCTGCTGCATTTAGAGATAACGGTAACACAAAGCATAATGAACTGAAGTTCAAAGCCACTAAATGAGCAGCAGTTGGCGCATCTCCCATAGGATAAATCATCAAAGTCACCGCAGTAAATAAAGTGACTTCAAAGAAAATAGCTAAAGCAATAGGTAATCCAATCTTTATCAATTTCATGATGATTTTAAAATCAGGTCCTCTAATGTTTTCAAGAATGTTTATATCTTTTACTCTAAATGAGTTTTTATTATAGATAGCCATTAAAATAAACATTATCCAAAAAGCCGTCGCAGTAGCATAACCACAACCCACTGCACCAAGTGCGGGAAGACCTAATTTTCCGTATATTAAGACATAATTTAGTGGAACATTTATAGATAATCCAATAAATGCAGTAACCATACTGGGTACAGTAATAGATAACGCCTCATTTTGTGCTCTTAGCACAATATAAAATAAATAGCCAGGTACCCCCCATTTAATTGCATCTAAAAAATCAATCGCAATTTGTGCGGTTTTATCATTCCTAAGATGCTCCGGCTTGAACGTCTCTAAATAAAAGATAAGATGGTGGCTATTTGAGAAAAGTATGACTACTACTAACGATAGGAAAAGAGCTAACCAAAAACCTTGCACGGTATTACTAGCCACTTTATGGAGCCTTCCCGCCCCATTTAACTGAGCAATGACTGGCATTAAAGCAAGTAATATGCCTTGTGCCAAAAGAATAATTGGCCACCAAATAGCGTTACCTGCAGCAATCGCTGCAAGATCAGAAGTAGATACTCTACCGGCCATGATAGAATCAACCGCCCCCATTCCTGTTTGAGCCAATTGAGCAAAAATTACTGGTATCGCTAGCTTGAGTAAAATCTTGCTTTCTTTGATTGAAGAAACATTATGTTCTGACACAAAAAATCCTTTTATTTCTTATTTTAACCTATTAATTTAAATGTATTTAAGTCTATTTATTCTCTTAGCATGAGAAGTAAATTAGTCTTTTTTTACAAATACACACAATATTGTAAATTCCATGCAATTCTTTATAAAATGCTGACGTTTCAAAGAGCTATTTTGTGGTTTAATATAACCATGGATGACAAAGGAATGTCAGGGTTCAACCTTGTCAAGGTTTTACTATCCACCATGGATGGGGCTTAAGGAGGAGCCGTTGTGTCAACACTAAGGAATTTAAGGAAGAACAACAATATAGCACAAGGAATGTGAGATATGGATATCGAATATAAAGATTCTAATTATATAAAAAGAATCATAATATACAAGGATGTCATTTCCAAAACCCGGCTTATGCCGGGTTTTTCATTCTTGTTCTTCTTCAATAATCAGTTGCCATCCATCTACATCTTTCCAATATTCTTGCTCTTTTTGTAAATCCAATTCTAATAATGAATTTCTAACTAAATAATCTTTGGGAAAAATAAGTCGCCAATGAAATCCATCTATCTCGACTCTCATACTTTCGGGACGAGTCGTGGACTGTCTTTGATTATTCAGTAGAACACCCAATCGAAATATTTGTAAAAAGGGAAAGTAATGTTTCTTTTTGTAAAGATTAAATCTTGGTAATTCATCTTCTTTGATTGCTCTTCTATGGAATCTCACTAAAGTAGCTAAAAGCAATTGTTGTTCCTGACTGAAACCAGGGAGATCCGAGTATTGAATGATATAAGCAGAGTGTTTGTGCATACTCGATTGATTGATACTCAGCCCAACCTCGTGAAGAATTACAGCCCAGTTTAAAATTGAATCGATCCCTTTTTTATCGGTATTTTGAGTTTGCTCTCTCCAGACCCTAGATAAAGCCTGGACAGTTTCAAGTACTCTTGCAACTTGATTACGATCAATTGCATAGTGTTCGGCAAAACTCTCAGCAGTTCTGACACGGATATCTTCATGCCTAAAGACTCCTTCCATTTCATAAAGAATACCTTCCCTTAAGGCACTATCTGCATATCTCATTGATTGAATATTCAATGATTTAAACACCCCAATTAAAATAGCCAATCCTGGTAATAAAACTTTTTTTCGCTCATCTGATAAATCAGGGAAACTGATATCATTAATCGATTTAAATTGAATAAGAATATTTGATAGATAAAGTAATTTATCTAGCGTAATAAGTCCATCAAAATCCCCGAGAATCATTAATATTTGATGTACAGACTTAATTGTTCCAGAAGTGCCTAAAGCATTTTCCCAGCCAATTCGATGGTAGCGCCAAGCAATAGAATCAATCTGTTGTTGCGCCATGATGACTGCTTTATCGAATATTTTCGCATTAATTTTATCCGTTTCAAAAAAACGATTATAGAAACTGACACAACCAATATTAACGCTTTCTAAGGTTAATGGAGAAAACCCTTCACCGATAATAATTTCAGTAGAACCGCCACCAATATCAACGACCAATTTTTTCCCTTTCTCTGGCTGGGTATGTGCAACACCCATATAAATAAGTCTTGCTTCTTCATGACCTGAAATAACTTCGATAGGATAAGGAAAAACAGCTTGAGCGAGTTCTAAAAAATCAGTTGCGTTACTTGCCGCCCTGAGTGAGTAGCTTGCAATTACTCTAACCCTGGAAGTATCAAAACCATCAAGTCTCTCAGCAAACAGTGCTAAGCACGATAGTGCCCTATCGATAGACGGTCGAGATAGTTCTCCTGCGTCACTCATACCATCAATTAATTGGACTCTTTGTTTTAACCTAGCTAAAACTTGAAATGAGCCATTGACAATTCTAGCAACTATCATGTGGAAACTATTTGAACCTAAATCGATAGCAGCAACTTCAAAATGAGGTTCAGTGGCTAAATCGTCACCTTGGACATTCAACGGATTAACTACAGATAAAGGTGAAACTGGGGCAATTGAGCTGAGTTGTTCATTGGATTTATTTGCGGTATCCATATTATTTACCATTTAAAAACTCACTAGATATCCTAGAATCATAAAATAAAATATGATTTAGGGACTTTAGGTTATTATACACAGGAAAAGCAAAGAGATCACTTTTAGTAAGATAAGATTAATCTACTAACTTGGGAGCAAGTTAATACTTGACTTTTAGCTCATCTTATTTTTGAAAAATAATCATTGCGAAGAGATAATTGTGATACTTTTAATTATTTTACATTTGATAAAAATCATTATTTTATAATAACATTCGACACTTTACATAAACTTTGAATCAAAAAAATTTCAGCCTAATTTATTTATCAAGCAATTCATTTTAAAGCCTGTTCTGTTTGAGAGTACATACGTCAAAAATAACTTCTATCTTTACAATTTTCACCCTTAAACCTCAAATTTATTGCATAGAAATTACTTAACCTTCTAAATAAAAAATTTTGCAATTACATCAGGGGTACCCAATAGAATAAACTCAGTAAATTAGAATATTCTAGGTTTGAAGAACGCATTACATTAAATTGGATAAATAACAGCCATAAAAAAGGCTTAAGAATTTTAAACCTTAAGCCCCATAATATGAATAATATTTAATTAATCAATTATAATTTACTTTTGAAATCTCTTTGTGTATAGCCGGTGTATAACTGACGTGGACGAGCTATTTTCATTCCTTCTTCGTGCATTTCAATCCAATGTGAAATCCAACCAATTGTCCTTGAAATAGCAAAAATAACAGTAAACATTGATGCGGGTATATTCATCGCTTTTAGAATAATTCCTGAATAGAAATCTACATTAGGATACAGTTTACGCTCGATGAAGTAAGGATCATTCAATGCAATGCGTTCTAATTCCATCGCCACTTCTAATAAATCATCATGAATACCTAATTCATTCAATACCTCATGACATGTTTCACGCATCACTGTGGCACGAGGATCATAGTTTTTGTACACGCGATGGCCAAAGCCCATTAAGCGGAATGAGTCATTTTTGTCTTTTGCTCTAGCAATATACTCAGGAATATGATCAACAGTTTTGATTTCTTCAAGCATTTTTAAACATGCTTCATTTGCACCGCCATGCGCAGGTCCCCACAAGGAAGCTATTCCAGCTGCGATACAAGCGAAAGGATTTGCGCCAGAAGAACCCGCAGTTCTGACAGTAGAGGTTGACGCATTTTGTTCATGATCTGCATGTAATATCATGATTCTGTCCATAGCTCGTTCAAGAACAGGATTAACTACGTAATCATCAGCAGGTGTAGCGAACATCATATGTAAAAAATTGCCCGCATATGATAATTTGTTTTTGGGTTGCATGAAAGGCTGACCAATTGAATACTTATAGCACATAGCAGCTACTGTTGGCATTTTTGAAAGTAAGCGATAGGCAGTTAAACGACGGTGTTCAGGGTTATCAACATCAAGCCCTTGATGGTAAAATGCTGCAAGAGCACCAGTTACACCACATAAAACAGCCATAGGATGTGAGTCTCGTCTAAATCCATTAAATAAACGATGAATTTGCTGATGGACCATTGTGTGTGTTCTTATATCGTGTTCAAATTTAGAATACTCATCCTTGGTGGGAGCTTCACCATTTAATAAAATATAACACACTTCTAAGAAATTGGATTCTTTGGCTAATTGTTCAATTGGAAATCCACGATGTAATAAAATACCTTCATCACCATCAATGTAAGTTATTTTAGACTCACATGAAGCGGTAGAGGTAAAACCAGGATCGAAAGTAAAGTAACCAGTACTCCCTAATTTGCTCACATCAATTACTTGATTCCCTATACTGGGAGTAAGTAAACTAAGGTCTAATTCTTTGACATCACCAATTTTTACAGAAACTTTATTGTCACTCATTTGTTGCTCCTTAAGCTTATCTCTCTCATCAATGGTTGTAGCATCGTCATATTCGATTGTCTAAAAATTACATCTAATTTAAATAAAAGATCTTAAGTCCTTAAAAATATTCAGCCTAGCTATCAAGCTAATCTAGTTATTTGTTCAGAAACATATTTTTTTGTTATTGGATTGTGGGGATTTTTTATTATCAATAATCAAATAAGAATAGCTTTATAGCACAATTCGTTAAAAAAGTTAAATCTCCTTGAACAAGTCGTAAAATTAACGCTATATACATCACATTTTGAACAAAAAAGTCGTTGCATCAAATACAAAGAAGTTCATTTTTATTACATATATACGTAAAGATGTTACTTAAAAACATTAGATTAAGTCAATCATTCAAAATTTGCACTAAGCAATAGAATAGATTGATTATTGAAACAATCAAAAGTCTATATAACACAATAAAGGATAGGAATAATATAGCTACAACAAACTTTACCTTACATTATCTGATGATGCCAAAATTAATTAAAAAAGTGATTAAAAATATTTAATTAGCTTACATTTTGTTTTTAAATTGTGATTTATATCACTGATTGACATGAAAGAAGCCAAGTTTCATAGCACTTTAATTGTATTAAATTGTATAAAATCTTATACTTTAATGGTGAGTTTAATTTTAGATTAGCCGATATACGTGTTAAAATATTTTGTAGCAGTAATCTTTAGGGTATTTAGTGGCAATTATTGTTTATTTGCCTTGGGGTAACAGTTTTAATCTGTTGATTTATAGTAAGTTTAATGGTAGGTGAAATTTTGAAACGTACACGTCCAGTCAATCTTGATTTAAAAACAATTCATTTCCCGATCACCGCAATTGCTTCGATTTTACATCGAGTCTCTGGGGTAATGCTTTTTGTCGGTATCGCAATATTACTTTATTTATTAGGGGTATCGCTAGACGGAGAAACCGGATTTTTAAAAGCAGTCTCTCTTGCAGATAATATTTTTATTAAATTCATCCTATGGGGCATATTAACAGCTTTTGCTTATCACGCAATTGGTGGTTTTCGTCATATACTGATGGATTTTGGGGTGATTAAAGAAACGCTAGAATCTGGAACCAAAACTGCCAAAATCAGTTTTATTATTACCGGTATTCTTTCTGTGTTAGCACTCATTTTAGTTTGGTAAGGAGCCATTGTGAACACAAAAGTCATTAAACACGCAGGTGCACTTGGAAAAAAAGGAATCTTAGATTGGGTTCTCCTTCGAGCGACTGCACTCATCATCTCTTTTTACGCAATATACGTTGTTTCCTTTTTAGTATTTGCTGACATCAATTATGAAAGTTGGACTCGTTTTTTTACTTCTCCAACCACTAAAGTATTCACACTTATCACCTTGGTCTGTATACTTTGTCATGCTTGGATTGGTTTATGGCAGGTAATCACTGACTATATTAAGCCTTTTGCGCTTAAATTTTTATTACAAGTTATTGTAATTTTTGTCCTTGCTTCTTATGTATTGTACGGTGTTACCGTGCTTTGGAGTGTTTAAATGCAACTTCCTATTAAAGAATTCGATGCTGTTGTTATTGGTGCCGGTGGTGCAGGAATGCGCGCTGCATTACAAATTTCACAAAATGGCTTTTCATGTGCCTTAATTTCTAAAGTATTCCCGACTCGTTCTCATACTGTATCTGCTCAAGGTGGAATCACCGTAGCACTTGGTAATTCTCATGAGGACGATTGGCAATGGCATATGTATGACACGGTTAAAGGTTCTGACTATATTGGTGATCAAGATGCCATCGAATATATGTGTAATACAGGCCCTGAAGCCATATTGGAATTAGAACATATGGGCTTGCCATTCTCTAGACTAGAAGATGGCAGAATTTATCAACGTCCTTTTGGCGGTCAGTCTAAAAATTTTGGTGGTGAGCAAGCGGCAAGAACTGCTGCTGCTGCAGATAGAACAGGTCATGCCCTTTTGCATACGTTGTACCAACAAAATATTAAAAACAAAACAAATATTTTTTCCGAGTGGTACTCTCTTGATCTCGTAAAAAATCAAGATGGAGCAATTGTTGGCTGTACCGCACTTTGCATTGAAACCGGTGAGATTGTTTATTTTAAATCAAAAGTTACTATTCTCGCGACTGGTGGTGCTGGCCGTATTTATCAATCAACGACTAATGCACACATCAATACCGGTGATGGTGTTGGTATGGCATTAAGAGCTGGTGTACCAGTTCAAGACATGGAAATGTGGCAATTTCACCCAACAGGAATAGCTGGAGCAGGTGTCCTTGTAACAGAAGGTTGCCGTGGTGAAGGTGGTTACCTGTTAAATAACCAAGGTGAACGTTTCATGGAACGCTACGCACCTAATGCTAAAGATCTTGCTGGCCGAGATGTGGTTGCTCGTTCAATTATGATTGAAATTCGTGAAGGTCGAGGTTGTGATGGCCCATGGGGACCACATGCAAAATTAAAACTTGACCATTTAGGTAAAGATGTTCTTGAATCACGCCTACCAGGTATACTTGAACTATCTAGAACTTTCGCACACGTAGACCCTGTAAAAGAGCCTATCCCTGTCATTCCGACTTGCCATTACATGATGGGTGGTATACCAACCAAAGTTTCAGGTCAAGCGATTCGTGTTAATGCTAAAGGCGAAGATGAAATCATTCCTGGATTATTTGCTGTTGGTGAAATTGCTTGTGTATCTGTCCATGGTGCAAATCGTTTAGGTGGCAATTCACTTTTGGATCTTGTAGTGTTTGGACGCGCAGCTGGACTTCATCTTGCCGAATCAATTAAAGAACAAGGTGAACTTCGCGCGGCAAGTGAATCTGATATTGAAGCATCACTGACTCGTATCAATCGCTGGGAAAATACTAAAACAGGTGAAGATCCGGTTCAAATTAGAAAAGATCTCCAGTCTTGCATGCAAAACAACTTCTCTGTTTTCAGAGAAGGCGAAGCAATGGCTCAAGGACTCGAAGAATTAAAAACCATACGTGAGCGCCTAGCAAATGCCAAACTTGATGATAATTCAAAAGAATTTAATACTCAACGTATTGAATGCTTAGAACTAGATAACCTAATGGCTACAGCAATCGCTACTGCATATTCAGCAAATTATAGAACGGAAAGTCGTGGTGCTCATAGCCGATTTGACTATCCTGAGCGTGATGATGCAAATTGGTTATGCCACTCATTATTTAAACCAGAAACTGAAGAAATGACACGACGAGAAGTCAACATGCAGCCTAAATTGCGTGAAGCATTTCCTCCTAAAGTTCGCTCTTACTAATTGATTATTTAGGAAATAACAGATGAAAATTCAATTTTCTATATACCGATACAATCCAGATGTTGATAAAAAACCTCGTATGCAAGACTACAGCCTTGAAGTGCCTGAAGGTCGTGACATGATGGTGTTAGATGCTCTTATTTTGCTAAAAGAGCAAGACCCAAGTCTCTCTTTTAGACGCTCATGCCGAGAAGGTGTTTGTGGTTCAGATGGTGTCAATATGAATGGTAAAAATGGATTGGCTTGTGTCACTCCACTCTCATCCCTACAAAAAACTGGCAAACCAATCGTCATAAGGCCACTACCAGGTTTACCTGTTGTACGTGATCTTATTGTAGATATGGCCCAGTTTTATACTCAGTATGAAAAAATAAAACCTTATATCATCACTGATGGCGCTCAAGCGCCTGAACGTGAGTACCTTCAATCACCAGAGGAAAGAGAGAAACTTGACGGGTTATACGAATGCATCATGTGTGCTTGTTGTTCAACATCTTGTCCTTCTTTTTGGTGGAACCCCGATAAATTTATCGGTCCTGCTGGCTTACTCGCAGCTTATCGTTTTTTGATAGATAGCCGCGATACACAAACGCAAAGCCGTTTAGAGGGCTTAGACGATGCATTTAGTGTATTCAGATGCCATGGAATAATGAACTGCGTTAGCGTTTGTCCAAAAGGGCTGAATCCGACACAAGCCATCGGACAGATAAAATCGATGCTATTATCTAAAAGCGCGTAATTCAACTGGCTTAGTTAAGACTAAGCCTTTTTTAATTGACTATCTTAGGGAATCGTTTGCTATGCAAAACAACTTGATGAAAGATTGGCTAGATAACTCCTACCTTGCAGGTGCAAACCAAGGGTATATTGAAGACTTATATGAATCTTATTTAGAAGACCCAAATTCTGTTGAAACCAGCTGGAGACAAATATTTGAGTCCATTCCAAATTCAGGTAAAACTGAAGTAGCGCATTCAGCGCTAAGAGACTATTTTAGAGAAGCAGCTAAAAAACCTCTGTCCGCTCTTGCATCAGGCTCAACCAACAGTGAATCCGCTGCAAAACAGATTCGTGTCATGGAACTTATCGATGCATTTAGAATTCGTGGTCATCAAGCGGCTAGCTTAGATCCTTTAGGATTATGGGAAAGACCGGAAGTCAATGAATTATCATTAGCGTATCATCAACTATCAGAAAACGATCTTGAAACTTCATTTAATGTGGGAACTTTTGCCTCTGGTAAAGAAAGCATGAAATTGAAAGATATTTATGCTGCTTTAAAAGGCACTTATTGTCAAAACATTGGCGCTGAATATATGTATTTAACCAGCACTGAAGAAAAGCGCTGGATTCAGCAGCGCCTCGAATCTGTCAATGGACAACCTAGCTTTTCTGCGGAAGAGAAAAAACGTTTTCTAAATGAATTAACTGCAGCGGATGGTTTAGAGCGCTACTTAGGTGCTAAATTTCCTGGAGCAAAACGTTTTTCTCTTGAAGGGGGGGATGCGTTAATCCCTATGCTAAAGGAGATCATTCGCCATGGCGGCAACCAAGGTGTAAGAGAAGTTGTTTTAGGTATGGCGCATCGTGGTCGCTTAAATGTTTTGGTAAATGTTCTAGGTAAAAGACCTGCAGAACTATTTGATGAATTTGCTGGTAAACACGATCACCACTTAGGGACGGGCGATGTAAAATACCACCAAGGTTTCTCATCAGACTTCTTTACTAATGGCGGAAATGTCCATTTAGCACTGGCATTTAACCCTTCACATCTAGAAATTGTGAGTCCAGTCGTAATGGGTTCTGTGCGCGCCAGACGTGACAGACTGCCCGCAGGATCTAACGTACTTCCTATCACTATCCATGGTGACTCTGCAGTTGCGGGGCAAGGTGTTGTACAAGAAACATTAAATATGTCACAAGCCAGAGGATATGAAGTCGGTGGTACTGTACGTATTGTTATCAATAACCAAATTGGTTTTACAACATCAAATCCACAAGATACTCGTTCAACAGAATACTGCACAGACATAGCCAAAATGGTCCAAGCGCCAATTTTCCATGTTAATGCAGATGATCCAGAAGCCGTTATTTTTGTATCAAAACTCGCTCTAGATTTTAGAAACACCTTCAAAAAAGATGTGATGATAGATTTAGTTTGTTACCGTCGTCATGGCCATAATGAAGCCGATGAACCTAATGCAACACAACCTATAATGTATCAAAAAATAAAGAAACATCCTACACCAAGACAAGTCTATGCTGATACATTGATTGCTAGAAATGAAATTAACCATGAATTAGCAAATCAAATGGCTAATGAGTATAGAGATGCATTAGATAAAGGCGATTGTGTTGTAGCTGAATGGCGTCCTATGGCTGCCCTGCCTGTCTCTTGGCAATCTTACTTAAATCGTGATTGGGATGAGGCGTATGCAAGCAAAGTAGAAATTACTCGCCTACAGGATTTAGCTAAACGTATTAGCGAAATTCCAACTCACATCACAGCACACCCCCGTGTAGCTAAAATCTATCAAGATCGAGCAGAAATGGCTGCAGGCACAAAACCATTTGATTGGGGCGCAGCTGAAACTTTAGCGTATGCCACTTTGGTAGATGAGCATATTCCTGTGCGAATTTCAGGTGAAGATGCTGGTCGTGGTACATTTTTCCACCGCCATGCAGTTATCCACAGCCAGACTGATGGGGATGCGTACATCCCTCTTAAAAATGTTCATAACACGCAGGGTGTTTTTAATGTGTGGGATTCTGTATTATCAGAAGAAGCAGTACTTGCTTTTGAATACGGTTATTCAACTGCTGAACCAAGAGTACTTAATATTTGGGAAGCACAATTTGGTGATTTTGCGAATGGTGCCCAAGTGGTAATCGATCAATTTATCAGTTCTGGCGAACAAAAATGGGGCCGTTTGTGTGGTCTAGTCATGCTTTTACCACATGGTTATGAAGGTCAAGGCCCTGAGCATTCTTCTGCAAGGTTAGAACGCTATTTACAGCTATGTGCTGAACAAAACATGCAAGTATGTATTCCTTCTACCCCTGCTCAAGTTTATCACATGTTACGTAGACAGATGCTTCGTCCAATGAGAAGACCGCTTGTGGTCATGTCTCCTAAATCACTACTAAGACATCCTCTTGCGACTTCTTCGTTAGAAGAACTCGCGAATGGTACGTTCCAAAATGTCATTGATGAAATTGACACAATCAATGCTAAAGATGTGTCTCGAGTGATTTTATGCTCTGGAAAAGTTTACTACGATTTGCTTGAAAAACGCCGTGAGGATAAATTAAATCATGTTGCAATTGTTCGCATAGAACAACTCTACCCTTTCCCTCGTAAAGAATTACAGGGGATATTAAGTAAATATCAACATGTAAAAGATTGGATTTGGTGTCAAGAAGAGCCACTTAACCAAGGTGCATGGTATTGCTCACAACATAATTTCAGAGAAGCAATTCCTGAAGGTGCTTCATTGCGTTATGCGGGTAGACCAGCATCGGCTTCTCCAGCAGTCGGTTATACGTCTGTTCACCAAGAGCAGCAGACGGCTCTTGTCACAGATGCATTAAATTAATCATTATGATGTTTAGACTTAACTCTAAACATCAAAGAAAGAATAATAACCATTTATATCTATAATGAAAGGATCAAATTATGAGCAACTATGACATACTCGTCCCCGTTCTACCTGAATCCGTTGCTGATGCAACTATTGCCACCTGGCATAAAAAAGTGGGCGATACCGTCAATCGTGATGAAGTAATTGTTGAAATAGAAACAGATAAAGTTGTTTTAGAAGTGCCGGCTCAAGACAGTGGTGTTATTGAATCTATCAGTGCTGAAGAAGGTGCAACAGTGTTAGGTCAGCAAGTGATTGGACGCGTTAAAATAGGCACTGTTTCTGCAGCGCCTATTGCAACTGCACCACAACCTCAGGCTTTTGAATCACTGAATGATGACTCAACACATGATGCCTTGAGTCCAAGTGTCCGTCGTCTAATTGCCGAGCATAATCTTGATGTATCAGGTATTAAAGGGACAGGTGTTGATAATAGACTCACTAAAGAAGATGTTGAAAAACATTTAGCTAAGCAAAAAACAGGTAATAAAGCAGCTGAAATTGAACCGATTACAGCAGGGTTAAGGGAAGAGAAACGTGTTCCTATGACTCGTTTACGTAAACGTATCGCAGAACGCTTACTAGAGGCTAAAAACAGTACTGCAATGCTGACGACATTTAATGAAGTCAATATGAAACCTATTATGGCACTGCGCAAACAGTACGGAGAAGCTTTTGAAAAACGTCATGGTGTCAGATTAGGCTTCATGTCATTTTACGTCAAAGCTGTTGTTGAAGCACTTAAACGCTATCCAGAAGTCAATGCCTCAATTGATGGTGATGATGTAATTTACCGTAACTTTTTTGATATAAGCATCGCAGTATCTACCCCTAGAGGTTTAGTCACTCCTGTATTAAGAAATGCTGAACTTTTAGGTATGGCGGACATTGAAAAAGGAATCAAAGCATTAGCCGTCAAAGGCCAAGATGGTAAATTAACCGTTGAAGAACTTACTGGCGGTAATTTTACAATAACAAACGGTGGTGTTTTTGGTTCATTGATGTCAACACCTATCATCAACCCACCACAAAGTGCTATCTTAGGGATGCATGCAATCAAAGATAGGCCGATGGCAGTGAATGGCCAAGTTGAAATTTTGCCGATGATGTACCTAGCACTTTCTTACGATCATAGAATTATCGATGGACGTGAATCCGTAGGTTTCTTAGTTACTGTTAAAGAGTTACTAGAAGATCCAACACGTTTGATGTTAGATGTTTAAATTAAGACGTTTTCCATGAAGTGTGCTATTTATTAGCACATTTTATTTTAGATTTTGTGGTAACGAATACCATAAATTTTTCTCACTCAATTAAGGAATATACAGAATGAACTTACACGAGTATCAAGCAAAACAATTATTCGCAAGCTACGGCATGCCTGTTCCAGTAGGTTATGCATGCTCTTCACCAAAAGAAGCTGAAGAAGCAGCGTCAAAAATTGGTGGTAACCACTGGGTAGTCAAATGCCAAGTTCACGCAGGTGGACGTGGTAAAGCGGGTGGTGTTCGCTTAGTAAAATCTAAAGAAGAAATTAGAAGTTTTGCTGAAGAGTGGTTAGGCAAAAACCTGATCACTTACCAAACTGATGCTAATGGTCAACCAGTTAACCAAATCCTTGTTGAGAATGCGACTGATATTGCTAAAGAGCTTTACCTTGGTGCTGTAGTAGATAGAGCGACACGTCGTGTTGTATTCATGGCTTCAACAGAAGGTGGTGTTGAAATCGAAAAAGTTGCCGAAGAAACGCCTCACCTAATTCACAAAATGGTTATAGATCCACTAACTGGACCACAGCCATACCAAGGCCGTGAATTAGCATTTAAGTTAGGATTAAACCCAAAACAAGTGACACAATTTAGCAAAATTTTCATGGGATTAGCCAATTTGTTCATCGAATGTGATTTAGCACTAGTTGAAATAAACCCGCTAGTTATTACTACCGCTGACGATTTAATTTGTTTAGATGGTAAATTAGCTGCTGATGGCAATGCTTTATATCGTCAAGCTCAATTAAGAGAAATGCGTGATCCTTCTCAAGAAGATGCGCGTGAGTCACGTGCCGCTCAATGGGAGCTTAACTATGTTGCTCTCGACGGTAATATAGGCTGTATGGTTAACGGTGCTGGTCTTGCTATGGGGACAATGGACATTGTAAAACTTCATGGTGGTGAGCCCGCTAACTTCTTAGATGTGGGTGGTGGTGCTACTAAAGAACGTGTTACAGAAGCATTTAAAATAATTTTATCTGATGAGAATGTTAAAGCTGTTCTAGTAAACATTTTTGGTGGTATTGTTCGTTGCGATCTTATTGCTGATGGTATCATCGGTGCAGTAGAAGAAGTCGGTGTGTCAGTTCCTGTAGTTGTTCGTCTTGAAGGTAATAACGCTGAACTGGGTGCTAAAAAACTCGCTGATAGTGGATTAAATATTATTGCCGCAACCAGTTTAACTGATGCCGCGAAACAAGTTGTTAATGCTGCAAAATAATCATAGGAGCTTTAGATGTCAATTTTAATAAACAAAGATACCAAAGTCATTTGCCAGGGTTTTACTGGTAGTCAAGGAACATTCCACTCAGAGCAAGCCATAGCTTATGGAACTAAAATGGTAGGTGGCGTCACCCCAGGTAAAGGTGGTACTACACATTTAGGTCTTCCTGTATTTAATACCGTGCGTGAAGCAGTAGAAAAAACAGGTGCTACAGCTTCCGTTATCTATGTCCCTGCCCCTTTTTGTAAAGACTCTATTTTAGAAGCTATTGATGCAGGAATTGAACTTATTGTTTGTATCACTGAAGGCATACCAACATTAGATATGCTTATTGTCAAGGAAAAGGTCGCACAATCTGGTGTAAGAATGATAGGCCCTAACTGCCCAGGTGTCATCACTCCAGGAGAATGTAAAATAGGGATCATGCCAGGTCATATTCATCTAGCAGGAAAAGTGGGTATCGTTTCTCGTTCTGGTACATTAACTTATGAAGCTGTAAAACAAACAACTGACATTGGCTTAGGTCAATCAACTTGTGTGGGTATTGGTGGCGATCCTATCCCTGGTTCAAACTTTATTGATATCCTTGCAATGTTTGAAAAAGATCCCCAAACAGAAGTTATCGTAATGATAGGTGAAATCGGTGGCAGTGCTGAGGAAGAAGCTGCTGCATTCATAAAAGCTAATGTTACAAAACCTGTTGTTGGTTATATTGCGGGAGTAACTGCACCTAAAGGTAAGCGTATGGGACATGCTGGTGCAATTATTGCAGGCGGAAAAGGTACAGCAGATGAAAAATTTGCTGCTCTTGAAGCTGCTGGTGTAAAAACTGTTCGTAGCCTTGCTGATATAGGTGATGCAGTACTCGCTGTTCATAAGAAAAAATAGCAATATACTAAATAAAGTCTACTTTTTAAAGCCTCTTTTAGAGGCTTTTTTTTAAAACACGTGTCAGCAAAAAAAGAGATATTTTATCTAATAAATTATGCGAATAGAAATAAAATACCATAAATATATCGAAAATTTATTGCCTCTTTAATAGCTTAATACCGTTATAAGTTATATTACATAATGTTTAAAACAGAGTGTTTACGCCGAAATTCAAGTGGTGTCAGCTTAAGATGCTTCTTAAATAACATATTAGCAGAATTAACATTCTTATATCCTAGCGTGTAAGCAATTGAGCTAAATGGAAGGTCAGTTTCAATAAGCTGAGTACACATGGCTTGGATTTTAATCTTAAGACAGTAATTATTTAAGCTAATTGACCAAAATTTTCGAAAATATCTGTCTAACGTTTTAGGATGAAATCCAAAATCAGCTGCAATTTTTGCTTTAGAAAGAATAACGCCTTGCTTATCATGAATAAATTGTTGTATTTTTGCAATTCTTGATTCTGTAGATATCAGCGTGGGGTGAAAATAAACAAATATATTTGTGCAAGTACGAATATCAATAAATTCTAATTCAATATTGAGTATACCAGCAATATAGTTAACCTGATTTTTATCTATGAATTCTTGCAAAATGGAAATTAACAAATATTTCCACCCAAAGTATCCCCCAGAAGTAATAATATTTCCATCCTTGACAATAGCTTTATTTTCTTCAAGATAAATAGATGAAAATTGGTCTTTGAACATTGCATAAAAACTGGCATGAGTTGCTACCTTCGCAGGCGGGCTTAACAGTCCTCTACACAGTAAAATAACACCTGCGCATGCTGCAGTAATGAGCGCATTTTGTTCCGAGGCTCTATTAATCGCTTGAAATAAATTCGTATCAATTTGGGATAGCCATTCATGGATATCATCAAAAGAGTTGATATGATCTGCTGTAAAAGGAGGGATCATAACTACCTGCCTTTCAGAGCAAGTGTTTACAGAGTTGCTAAGATAGTTATCTAATTCATCATCTGCAACCAAATTCAAATTCACTTTAATTAAATCCAGTGAATTAATTATCTGAACTGATTCAAATAGCCCTTCTATTGCAGCTTTAGAAGTGCCCGTTGAATTAAGGCATATAATATTAATAATAGATTTTTTCAATACAACTCCATTAACTTGTTATGAAAATAGCTAGATTAATTTAATTTTCATCACTTGATGAATTCCATTACACGATCCAAAAAACTACTGAAACTACAACTACAGGTACAAGTACAAGTATAACTAGCAAATTAATTGTGCGGTACGTTCAGGATCATTAATAGAGTATTTTGTCCATTTAAGAGATAAATCTGTCTTTATAAGTTATATCTAGATGCCTGGATCAAAGTTAAAATAGGCGTATATATTTTAATTATTATACATATACAGGAGATTATCGTGGAACATAATTCAGCTATTTTACTCATTGACTTTCAAAATGACTACTTACCATCTGGTGCATTTGAACTAGAAAATACAGATGAAGTAATTAAAAATACTCTTCAAATTATTGAATATACAAAGAAAAAACAAATTCCTATTTTTCATATTCAACATATTGCAGATCCTAATTTAGGATTAGCCCCTTTTTTTAATATAGATACCCCAGGTGTAGAAATCATAAATGTGATTATGAAAGCAGCCCCAGATAGTCAAATTATCGTTAAACACTACGCTGATAGTTTTGAACAAACGTCATTAGATGATCATTTAAAACAATTAGGAATAAGGGAACTTTATCTCGCAGGTATGATGACACAAAATTGTGTTACTCATACCGCCCTGTCTTTAAAAGCAATAGAGTACAAAATTAACGTGATCAGCGATGCTTGCACAACTGTGAATTTTTTGCTGCATCAAATAGCCTTACATGCCTTAAGCAGTAGAGTAAATATCACTGATTCGGCAACCTTTTTAGCAAAATAGTTTAAATCTTTTAAACATCGAACTTAATTTTGTAAATGCAACAATGTAAAGCTTGCTTTTTTTTACACTTTGCATTAGATTGCTGACGCTTTATCGACTAGTAGGCGATCAAAGAAATAACATATAAATATTATTACCAATTAAGGATTTTCAATGAAAGATTTTTTGTTTTTTAATAAACTAATTACCCCATCAGTTATCACAGCAATCTATATTATTGCAAGCGTTTTAGTCATTCTTGGGGGAATTTTTGTAATGTTTACTGGTGAGTTTTTTAAAGGCTTATTAGGTACATTAGGTGGTTTATTCATGGTAAGAATGTACTGTGAATTAATTATTGTAATGTTTAAAAATAATGAACATTTACGCAAAATTGCCAATAAAGAATAAGTAATTTTCTTTAGCAAAATATTCTATAATAACGATAACACTAATTATTATCGTTATTATAGAGCTTATCTTTTCATCTTCATTTAATTTTCCCTTAAGTTCACAGTAATTCATCAGATACTATATTCCCTTCCTTTATTTGAATAACTCTATCTGCAAAAGCTTTAATATCCTCGTCATTGTGTGTTACCATCAATGTAGTTAAGTTATTTTCACGATGTATGCTTACTAGAAGTGATAGCATCTCAAATCTTAACTCTGAATCTAAGGCACTGAACGGCTCATCTAACAATAATATTGGTTTTTTACGTAATAGTGATCTAGCTAAGGCTACTCGTTGTTGCTGCCCACCTGAAAGCTGCTCCGGTATTCTATTTAAAAGATCTACAAGTTGCATTTTTTCTGCTAACGCCAGTAATGTATTCCTTTCATCACTAGTGAGTCTAAGTGTTGGCTTTATTCCAATGGCTATATTTTCAAATACAGATAAGTGCTCAATTAAATTGTTCGATTGAAACAGCATAGAGACTGGACGTTCACCAGGTAAGCTAAAAGTATGGTTTGCTCCCTCTAAATAGAGAGAGCCTTCTTCCTTACTTACATTAGTGTTTAATTCAATAAACCCAGCGATAATATTTAATAGTGTACTTTTACCTGCGCCACTCGGACCTATAATAGCTACTCGCTGTTGAGGTGAAACAGTTAAATCAAACTTGCAATAAGGCATTTTTACTTGGGTGAGTTTTATCATCTGATAACTTTTTTGTTAAATTTGTTTTTTTAGCTTAAATAACTTATAGATTGTAGCAATTATTCTGCTTTCCCTCTTGCCTCATTGATAATGCGGGCATAGATTCTTCGAATAATTATAGGAATTGCCTCAACGCCTCTTTGCTCTGCATCAGCAGCAATTTCAATGGCTAAATCTGGCTTAGACGTTCTATGAATGGCTTTATCTATGATTTTTCTCATTGGTAACTTAGGAGAATCAGGCAGTGCAGCAATTTTTTTAAATACATGCATAAACCCTGCTCTAAACATAAAATGCTCTATATCTAATGCAGGTAGTGTAGTTAATCGTCTATTTTCGTCATGATCATCAATTAAGGATTTCACTGTTTGAGCATACCTTTTTCCAGCTTCATCTCCATCCGTTAAAACATGCCAACCAATTCCTAATTGTTCTGCAAATTTTATCAACGGTTTTAATCCACATTGCGCATATTCAATTATCTTTATGCCTTCTGCTTCAAGATTATATCCACAAATTCTCGCTAATTCAGTGAGCAACCACACCTCTGTTTCTCCTTCAACGAGAAGCCAAGCTCTTGCAAATAAGGACGTTGCTCGATTCATACGGATGTGAAAACCAATACGCCTTAACTCATCTGCATGAAAAGAAGAACTTTTAATTTTAAATGCTTTAACTTTAGTTGATTCTCTAATTAATCGGTGAATATAGTGGATCGGCGTATAGGTGAGTAAATCGCCAGAGTTCGTAACAGTTAATCGTTGCAATGGAAGCTGATTAAAAAAACCCCATGCAATTGCAAGATTAACAGGATGTAATCCTTGTTCTGGTTCTTCTATTAATAAAATTGGGCTTGCATTTTCTTTGAGCCGAATATTATTTTTAGACTCGACTAGGGTGATCATAAGACTCAGTAGCAACATGCGAACAGTACGACTACTTGAGCGAGAGATTATTGTATTAATGGCATCTAAAGACTGCCATGCCTGTTTATCTTGAGAAGCAGAACTCACAAGTACTTTTGGAAATCGGCCGGAACCCGATAAATAGTGCTCAAGCAACTGTTGCATTGCTCTTAAGCCCTCTTTAAGCTCATGATTCGATAATGATTGAGGTTCGCTAGCAAGCCTTTCAACTAGCGAAGTCATGGTTTTATCTAACCCACTCGTTTTACTCATTTTATCAGCAAATGAGCTGGGTGATAGTTTGTTTATAAACCTAGCATCTTTTAAGCGTAGTACAGGATGTTTTTCAATCAACTGTCTCATCAAAGTATCTACATCAATATTAACAATTTCCTCTCCATTCGCATCTAAAAAAACTCTTTTTGTGGTAACATCTTGTCCGGTAGGAATATTTAATTCTGCTTGTAAACTTAAATAAATATTGCTGTCTTCTGCCTCTTCATCTGAGATAATAACAGACTGTAACAGCTCAATTACATCTGTATCATCAAGATCTAATTGAGTGAGATTATAAGTAAAAATAATCTGAATGTGCTTATGCCTAGCGTCTTTATCCCCAGGAGGAAAATGAAAGTCTTCCCGGCTAAATTGATATAATCTTTCACTAGGAGCAAGCAAACTAAGCGCATCTAAGAGGCTAGTTTTCCCCCAAGCATTTTCTCCTATGAGTACACTGTTACTTTTAAGACTCAACGCCAAGCGGTGAATACCTCTGAATCCAGATATATCAATGTGTTTTATATACATAAGTACCTATTTGCAAAAGGGCATAAAGCCATGTTAATCAATTTTACCATCATACTACTTCCCCTATTAGCCGGATATAGTATTGCATTATATAACTCTTCTAAAGCCGCTTTTTTTCTCAAATCCATCAATGTTTCTTTAAATTATCTAGTCTATGTAATTTTGTTCTGTATGGGACTTAATTTAGCATTCTTAGACGATCTTTCTAATAATTTAAAAACAGTGCTGTCGTCTTCAGCAGTATTTTTCATTTTAATTTGTAGTGCTAACACATTCTCACTCATAATTTTCACTGTCTTTATCAAAAAACAACAGTCTAAAAACAAATTAAATCCTCAATTATTTTCTACTAAAAAATTGCCCAGCTCTAAAGGTACTCCCATCAACTGGTCTATGCTCAAAGGTGCGTTTGAACTTTTAATATGTGTTGCGATAGGTTTAATTGCTGGACTTTTAACCCATGATACCTTATTTGAACCGTTGATGCATTATGCATTAGATATCAGCCAGTATGCCCTCATTTTTTTGATTTTTTTAGTCGGCATTTTACTGAGACAAAGTCAATTAACACTAAAACAGATTATTTTAAATAAAAAGGGGCTTATGCTCTCTTTTATTATATTAGCGTCTTCTTTGCTTGCTGGTTACTTTAGTGGGTTATTATTAGGTATTGAATTAAAAATTAGTCTAGCCCTATCCTCTGGCTTTGGTTGGTACTCCTTGTCAGGTATTTTAATTTCAGAGGCTTATGGGCCTTTATATGGTAGCATCGCCTTTTTCAATGACTTAGCAAGAGAAATCCTAGTTATTTTACTTATTCCAATGATTGGGCACTCTCATAAATACATCTCCTTAGGTTTAAGTGCTGCAACTTCAATGGATTTTACTTTACCCATTTTACAAAAATATTCTGGCATAGAAATAGTCCCTGCAGCAATTGTTCAAGGATTTATTTTAAGTCTCGCAGGTATTGTCTTAATGACCCTATTTTCTTAACTTATTTTTTGTTCCAAAAATGACAGAGAAATATTCTACTTCTACCAACAATAACTTGATTTTATATAGTTATGATGATTTATTGATATTAATCTCATCTACTTATAATGAACAATGATAGAAAGAGAATAAGCTAAACATTAATATTCTCATTACGTATTAAAAAGTAACTTAGGTTTATTATGTAATGATTGCATTTCATTAAATCCGTTTATACCTTGCAAACCTCCTGTGTGAATCATTAAAACTTTTGCTTTTTCACTTATTTCGCCTTTAAGTAACATGTCATAAATCCCATACACCATTTTTCCTGTATAAATAGGATCTAATTTGATATTTTCTTGCTGGTAAAACGCATTAATAAAATCAATTAGAGATTCATCAGTTTTTGCATATCCACCAAAAGTATATCCACTGACTAGACGCCAATCACACTTCAACGATTTGTTGTTGAAAATAGTCTGTTTTGAATTGTGTACATCCTGTTCAAATCTTGTTTTGAGCAAACTTAAATGCTTTTCAATCTCCTTTTTTAAAAATCCTCCTTCTAAAGCCGGAAAACCCAAAACAGTTTGATGTTTTTTAGCATGTTGAATAATGCCAGTTATCGTCCCACCTGTTCCTACAGGGCACGCAATGATATCAAATTCATCATCAGAATCTGTAAGGATCTCAAGGCACCCTTTTAGTGCTAAAAAATTAGTCCCACCTTCAGGTATGATATAAATTGATGATTTGTCTTTGGTGAAATTTGCAATTAATTGGCGTTGATACTCTTTTTCATTCCGTTTTTGATATTCACTTCTTGATACAAAATGTAGATGCATATTATTCAAATGTGCTTGTTTTAATGTAGGATTTAATGTATCAAGGTCTTTGCGAGCCAGTTCATCACCTCTAATGACGCCAATAGTACGAAATCCACACTCTTTAGCGCTAGCGGCAACAGCTGCGATATGATTTGAATAGGCTCCACCAAAGGTCAATAGCGTATCAAATCCTGTTTTCTTAGCATACTCTAAATTGAATATCAATTTTCGATATTTATTTCCAGATATTGTCGCACTTATCGCATCTTCTCTCTTTATATAAAGGTTGGGAAATCTATTTAATCTAAGATTAATACTGGCCGCTAAATTAACAGAATTTAACTTAATCATACAGTTCAGTCAAAGCATTGATTTGCTCTATCAATCCACTACTTCTCGGGGTTTGATGATTTACCGCGTGAAATATGATAGGTAATGTGCCGTATAAAGTGAGTTGTTTCGAAGCCCTAGTCACTCCCGTATATACTAATTCTTTTGTAAGAACTGGATTAGGCTCTGATGGCATTACCAATAGAGTATGTTGAAATTCAGAACCCTGCGACTTATGTACCGTCATAGCAAACGCTGTTTCATGTTCTGGTAATCTCGAAGGGGATACTGACACGATTTTACCCTGAGGATTTTTAAAATAAACTTTAAGTAGGCCGGTTTCTTTTTCTTTTAAGGTAATACCAATGTCACCATTAAACAGACCTAACATCTTATCATTGCGAGTAATTAAAATTGGTCTAGCAAAATAGTGAGTTTCTTTTAAGGAATCAATTAGTTCAGCTTCGTATAAAGCTACTCTGATTGCCTGATTGAGAGCCACCGTCCCATAAGGTCCATGATGAATTGCACAAAGTACCCTAAACTTGTTAAAGGCGCTTATTACATCATTTATAGGACCACTATTTGAGTACTCAGCAATAAATTCTAAATGTTTTTTTGCCTCTTCAATGTATGCTTTAAACCCAAGTAAACAATCTTTTAACAAGCCATGATATACTTGTATTAACGTATGCTCATCTGTTGAGTTTGTATTAATATAACGCAAAGGGGCCTCAAAATGTTCAAATTGCTGCTGAGTTGTAGAGTATTGACATTCATTTTGATTAAGTAAAGTTGCAATTTCCCCAATCGCTTTGTTGTTCATAGCACGCGCTAGCTGCCCTATTTTAGAATCAGCCGGAAACCGTCGACTAAAGGTTAAAAATCCTATCATATCCGCCATATGCCGATTAAGTACATTTTGCTTATCGTAGAACAGTGCAATCGGTTCTTCTAATACTTCACTCAAAGCAGTTGCCATCTCTTCAGAAAAATATAATCCTCCATAAGAACATAGTTCACCAAGTACTCGCCCTGGCGCAACAGAAGAAAGTTGATCTCTGTCACCTAAAAGAATCAATTTCATATTTTTAGGGATAGCCTCAATCAATTTAGCCATTAATCTTAAATCAATCATAGAAGCTTCATCAACTATGAGAATATCACCATTTAAAGGATGATGTTTATTGTGAATAAATGCATCACCTAAATGAGAAGCCCCTAATAGGCGGTGAAGTGTTAATGCCTCTAATGCCAATTTGTCTTTTTCCTCCTCGCTCATCATAATTGAATTTCTGGCCTCTAATAGAGATTCAGTAAGACGAGCAGCAGCTTTTCCTGTTGGAGCGGCTAATAATATACGTAATTTTTTATCTGCATTTAATCGTATTGCGGCAAGTAAAATGGCAGCAACTGTCCTCGTTTTTCCTGTGCCTGGTCCACCTGAGATAATTGAAACAGGTTTTCTTAATGCGATCACGCTTGCAATTTTTTGTCTATCAGGTGTTTCCTTTGGATTTACAAAAATGTCTTTATTCAAAATACTTTTGACTTTTGCTATATCAGGAGGTATTTGCGCGTTATCTTTTAAGAAAAAACTCGCCACAGTGTACTCATCTTGCCACATACGTTGAAAATAAAGTCGATTTGCAACAACAATAATAGGAGGGATTTCTTGTAATGTCTCTTTTATGGTTAACCAATCGGCATCATTTGCATTAATGATGGCTAAGTTTTCTTGGCTCATGATTCTCAAAATATGTTCAGTTGTAATGCCATTAATTACGGCCTGAAAATTAGAAGGAAGGAGTAGATAAAACCCGTCATCAAACAAGTCTAATAGTGATTCTTTTAGTAAAACACAGACATTGCCCTTAGTCATTTTAGTACTGATGAAACACAAAAAAATAGATAAGGTAATAAGGCTTTTGTTATCTAATGAGGAGTGAATATTCCTAAGAAAAAAACGCACCAATTGTTTATCAACCGCAGCAATTTTTTTTGTATTTACGGCAAAAGTCATCCACTCATTAAAATCATCAAGAGATAGATCATTTGACTGTTTTAGTGTATATTGACTATTGGTAAAAAATTCAACTGGTTGAATCACAATAGCTTTAGTTGACACAAGTTTATCCTCAAAATAAAGTATACAAAAAGAAAAATTATACTATCGGCTAATTTTTAGTGATTAAACTTATTTGAGCCAAATATTTAATGTTTAGCGCTCAATCTAATCGATAGATTTTGGTTAAACTCAAATGCGTAAATAAATTTACTCCACTAATCAGCCAAGGTAGTAAGTAATATGATAAAAAAGTGGGGCTGAAAAACACAAAGAATCTATTCTGTCCATCATACCGCCATGACCTTTAATCAGCACACCAAAATCTTTAACGCCCTGATCTCTCTTAATAGCAGACATAACAAGTCCCCCCATAAATCCCGTTAAAGTCAAAACTAGGGAAATCAGAGCAGTCTGCCACCAATTAAATGGGGTAAGCCAATGTAATGAAATTCCAATTAGAGTAGCACTAAACACACCACCAACAAAACCCTCTAATGTTTTATTCGGACTTATTTTCGGAGCAATTTTTCGATGTCCAAAGAGTTTACCAAAAACATACTGAAATACATCGGAAATTTGAACTACAATGATCAAAAATAAAATAAGCGTAATGGGATTAAAACCCTCTTTAGACGTTTCTAGTAAAAGTAAAGCGGGGACATAACTTAATAAATATATCGCAATCATAACTGCCCACTGCACTTTGGCTGTTCTTTCCATAAAGTGAGTAGAATCTCCAGCAATCGCAACACGTGTTGGTATTAAAACAAAAGCACAGATAGGAATGAAAACAGTAAAAAATGCTTGCCACTCTAATGCAATCAATAAGTATTGTGCTGGAAGTAACACAAAGAAACACCAAAATAAAACAGCATGATCTCCCCTTTTGGTTGGAATAAGCGTGATACACTCCCTTAATGCATAAAAAGAGATCACTAAAAAGAGCAGTAAAGTACCAAATTTATTGAATGTAAAAGCGATAATCAATACCAAGCACATAACCCACCAGGCCTTAATGCGAGCATTAAGGTTTGTGATTGTTGCTTTTTGAGCTACGCTAACTGGGCGCTTAGCCAATACAAAACCTATCATGGTGGCTAAGGCCAAAAAAACACCGATCCCCAGCATAAGATAGCGAACACTGACATCATCAAATAGCATTTTTTAGCTCCTCTAACGCGTGCTGAGCACGGCTTAAAAACTCTGATTTTTCTTCAACTTCACCTAAAGGCGCAATTGCTTTACCAAAACGCACATCACATAAAATAGGAACTATAAGCTTACTGCCTTTTGGCATGACCCGGTGCAAATTATGTAAATATACTGGAATGATAGGAATATCAGGTGAAGTCTTAGCCAAATGATATAAGCCTGATTTAAAGGGTTGAATCACTTCCCCTTGACCTCTTGTACCCTCTGGAAAAATGATAAGACTCTGCTTAACCTCTAGTAAGGACGCCATCAGCATAATAGGATCAACATTCCTTGTCTCTTTTTCTCTGTCAATCAATAGTGCATTAAATATATCGTTCGCAATAAATTCCTTGAGCGCACTTCCTTGCCAATAAGATTTAGCCGCAATCGGATGAGTTTCAATGCGTCGCTCTTTAGGTAGACTAGACCATAAGGCCAAACCATCTAGATGGCTTTGATGATTAGCATAAAAGATACATGGACCATTCACAAGGGGTTCTACAAACGAAGCTTTAAGTCCAGTAAAAAGATTACATAAACTAATCAATAGCTTCTCATAAAAAATGGACTTAACGTTTTTTTGGGCTTTTTTCTCTTCTACTTTTTTGAGAATTTTATCTCGGATGAAGGCTATTTGTTCTTTCTCATCCTCTGTAAGAGTTATTTGTTGCAAAGACTCCTCAAGCGATTCAATCGAATCTGACACCTCAGTATACAGTTCAGTTACTTCACTAATCGAGGGAATTTCATCTTGATTTTTATTTAGTTCTACTGATGAAGAGGGGCTGTCTAAAGGAGTATTCGAATTCATATAAACCTCTTATTTGTTCTATGAATAGGTCAGAGCCATCCGACAAAGTTAATTCAGATGGCTTTAAATGGAGGGATTACATGCCTAAAAATCCAAGCGCAAATTTAACCATAATGATAATCACCATAGGAAAGACATACAGTGGAAAATATTGAATAAATACTGAATGATGTTTTAATTTTAATCGAGAAATTAGCTCATCAGCACTCTGAACTTTTTCTCCTCGTGCTGTTTCAATAAATATGAGGCTGTCAACAGTTTGCTGCACATTTCTCACTTGACTAAACAACTTATCACTTGATTGCACCAACGCCATTCCTATAAACATACCCCAAAATAAGATAACAAAACCTAAGTTACCAAACACACCATCACCAATTACTGGCGTTGGGGCACTGGTCCAAAAAAAACCCATCACAGGCATATCAGAAAGACCTTTATCCAGTGTTTTAATAACAGAGGACATGATACCAAAAATAAAATTCAAGCCAGATTCCTCAGCATTTTTCACTTTATTCACAACCAGTTGACTATACCCTAATAGGGATTTTAATGCACCTGTAACAGTCCACAATAGTGAATATGCTAATAAGGATTTTAATGCACCGGAAACAGTCCACAATAGTGAAATAGCAAAAACAAACCATCCTGAACTCATTTTTATGTAAGCCAAAATTCTGGCTTGTTGATACGTCATACTCTTTCTCCAAAGTTAAATAAATAATTCTGTCAATTTTACGTTTAATTCACGCTAATGAAAAGCATTAACCGAATATTTATTAATATATACCTTAAATAACTGATTTTCTGATTTATAGTTTTCCAACGTTTCGCCAAGTTTTTAAAGTATGGAAGGATCAATTTACCCAACTTTATTTTTCTAAAATTTAACTGCTTTCACTTTCAATGACTTACTTGTATAAAACCTTATTTATTCATGAACTTATTTATTCATGATTTTTTAATATTTCTAGGCAGTTATCCTTTGAGTTTCTTTTTACGAAGAGAAATACAGGCCTGCTCGATAGTTTTATAAGAATTATTTAGCCCAATTTAATTTACTACTTAAGGTATTAAAATAACTGTAATCCTTCGGATGTATTAACTGCAAAAATAACCGTGATTTTTGAATTAATACTTCCTCACCCTCTTTTACAGAAAGTTCTTGGTAACTATCACAATTCACTTCTAATTCATTTTTAATTTGTGAAAATTTGAGTCGAATTTGACTATCAGCACTTACCACTAATGGTCTTGCAGTCAATCGATGTGGGAACATTGGAACCAATACTAACGCATTTAATCCTGGAGTCAAAATAGGCCCGCCTGCCGATAACGAATAGGCAGTTGAACCTGTTGGGGTTGCAATGATTAAACCATCGGCTTTATGACTAAACGCAAATTCATCATCTATATACACTTCAAATCCTATCATATGAGCAATTTGTTTTGAATGTAGTACCATTTCATTCAAAGCTTGGCAATACTTTGGAAAGTGTCGTAAAACTGGATTTGTCCCTATATCCTTATTATCTGAAAGATAAGGCGCTTTAGTTTCCTTTGGGGGCGATTTTGGAGGCTTTGGATTTACTACAGAGACATCTAAGAGAAAACGATTCTCTTGGGTGTATTCACCTAATAAGATGGGTTTTAAATGAGATATAACATCATCTGGACCTATGTCGGTTAAAAAACCAAGCGTTCCTCTATTCACTCCAATAATTTTAATATCATAATGAGCCAATATGCGCGCTGCACGTAATAAATTACCATCTCCTCCGATGACAATCGCAAGATCTGCTTTCTTTCCAATCATCTCTAAAGAACAATAATTGGCAGTTCTAATCAGCACTTTATCCGCTAACGACTCCTCAATAAGCGCATCAAATCCATTATCAATCAACCAGTGATAAATTTGATAATGAGTGCTTAATGCAGCTTCTTGCCTAGGATGGCCAATAAGAGCGATCGTCCCAAAATGATATAAGGTATTTGATATTTTTCCCATCATGTAAAAACTTTTCCCGCTTAAGAGTTGAAAGTGATAAACTTAGCCCCATAATAGTCATTAAACCTAAGAATTTCATCAATTATTTTAAATACATTATACTATGTATTTGCTTATAGTTTAAATCTACCCATATTATGTAATAGGAGTAAAAAATGAATCAATCAACACATGAAAACCAACACGCTGATGAAAATATTGATATGAACGAAGGTGATATCAATCAACCTCATGCAGATCAGGACAGTCATAGCGATGTTCATGTTCTAGATGAGCGCGACGCTAAAATTGCTGAACTTGAAGAAAAAATCGCATCTATGGCTGACTCTGAAGTACAAAAACAAGCCAGAGAAAGTGTATTAAGAGCGCAAGCTGAAGTACAAAATATTCGTCGTAGAACAGAGCAAGATGTAGAAAAAGCACATAAATTTGCTCTAGAAAAAATCATCAAAGACCTCCTCTCGGTAATTGATAATATGGAGCGTGCCTTAGAAGTTGCCGACAAAACAAACGAGGCCCTAAAGCCTATGATTGAAGGGGTTGAATTAACGTTAAAATCTCTTGTAGATACAGTAAAACGTTATGGGGCGGAAGTGATAGATGAAATCAATGTGCCTTTTAATCCTGATATTCATGAAGCCGTAACAAACGTCCCTGCTTCTGGTGAAATTGAACCGAATCATGTGGCTTTTATCATGCAAAAAGGCTATCAACTCAATGGACGCTTACTCCGAGCTGCTATGGTAGGTGTAGCAAAAGCTTAAACCTAAATGAGACTAGTTGATTTCAGATGCTTTAGCTCATATTATTATGGGCTAAAGCAAACGAAAAGCAATTACAACTCTATTGACTCCAGCAAGTTGAATTAACCTCAGGATATAAGATAATATCAGATTATTTAGAGACCCAATCGCATTTTAGCAACTTTAATCGCTTCAGCTACTTTAGCAGGATTTACCCCCCCTTTTGCTGAGCGCTTAACTAAACAAGACTCTAAAGATAGTATTAGATAAACATCTTCTTCAATCTTATCTGAAAATATTTTTAGTTCGTCTAGCGTCAACGCCTCTAATGCTTTTCCTTTGGCAATTGCCCCAACAACTGCTTCTCCTACGATATGATGAGCTTCTCTAAAAGGGATCCCTTTTTCAACTAAATAATCAGCAAGCTCTGTCGCATTAGCGTAACCCTGTTCAGCAGCTTCTTTACAGCGAGCGGTATTCAAGTTAATGTCTTCTAATACTAATGCAGCCATTTGTAAACAATCAGACCATGTTTCTAATGCATCAAAAAGTCCTTCTTTATCTTCTTGCATATCCTTATTATAAGCTAAAGGTAATCCTTTTAAGGTCATAAATAAGCCCATTAATGCGCCAATAACTCGTCCACTTTTACCTCGAATTAATTCTAGAGCATCGGGGTTTTTCTTTTGTGGCATTAAAGATGAACCAGAGGTTACTTTGTCTGATAGTGTAATAAAATTTGCTTCACCACTATTAAAGAAGATCATATCTTCAGCGTATCTAGAGAGATGTGTCATACTAATAGATGCAACACTTAATAACTCTAAAATATGATCGCGTGACGCAACACTGTCCAGACTGTTTCTTGTTGCTCCTTTGAATCCAAGATCTTTAGCCAAGAGTTCTCTGTCCATAGGATATGCAGTGCCAGCTAATGCTCCTGATCCTAAAGGGCTATAATCAAAACGTGCTAACGCATCACTTAGACGACTTTGATCTCGTTCAATCATTTCCACATATGCAAGGCACCAGTGAGCAAAAGTGATCGGTTGTGCCCTTTGTAAATGAGTATAGCCTGGCATAACAACAGTTTGATAATCTTCTGCAGTTAAAACCAAAGCTTGTTGAAAGTGGGTTAATAGTTCATGAAGTTGAATTACTTGGGCCTTACACCACAAGCGTAAATCAGTCGCTACTTGATCATTACGGCTTCTCCCAGTGTGTAATTTTTTTCCTAAATCTCCAACTTTAGCAATCAGTTGCTGTTCAACCCAACTATGAATGTCTTCAGCATCAGCTGCTATCATGCCTTTAGGATTCGCTTCCACTTCATTCAGTAATTCATTTAAGGCTTGTGATAATTTTTTTTGTTCATCATTGCTTAAAACCCCGACTCTCACTAACGCATTAGACCATGCAATAGAACCAATAATATCTTGTTTTGCAAAACGATAATCAAAACGTAATGAGTCGTTAAGTAGCCTAAAGCGTTCATCGGCTGCTTGTGAAAATCTTCCACCCCAAAGTGCCATATTCTTATCCTGTTATCTATTTTTGTTAATCTTTGATAAAGTGATATTAAGCTTTTATTAGCCTAACTTTTTCTACTTTTGAAATTTTTCTACTTTTTAATTTTTTTGACAATTTTTTCATTATGGGATCATCAAAGTACCCATTGATTGATTTTTAAATAATAATGGCAGTTTATCAAAATCTTTAAAACTAGCAATAGTGACTGCTCCACCTAAGTTACTTGCTGCATCAAGGGCAGCATTCACTTTAACTACCATGCCGTCTGTGATAACGCCTTTGTCAATTAACTCATTTGCTTGTGCCCTATTCATGCTGGGGATTAATTTTTTATTTTCGTCTAACACCCCACTGACATCGGCTAATAAAGCCAGTGATCCGCCTATACTTTTAGCAATCACGACCGCAGCCTCATCGGCATTCACATTCATCAAAAGTCCATCAGCAGTAATGCCAATAGAACTAATGATAGGAAGATAACCATGAGAAAGCAACAGAGTTAATAGTTTACCCGAACCTGCTGTCGCATGAGCTACGTGCCCCAACTCATCGGATATGGGTGTTACCTCTGCAATTGTCGCATCACCTAGGGAGAGGCCAACAGGCATCAATTTGGCGTTAATTGCATGCGCCATTATATTTTTATTCGCCGTTCCTGATAATGCGCCAGCAACAATATCAATTTGTGAGCTAGGCGTCACTCTTAGCCCCTCTTTTTTGACAATCGGTAAATTAAGCTGTTTCATAAGAAAATCAACAACACACCCACCGCCATGGACGATAACCACTGGTCTTTTAGATTCAGATTGACGTACCTGTGAATCCCAAATACCTTGGATAGTGCTAAATAAGGAGTCTAAAGCACCTGGGGTATCTAATATTACTCCACCTAGTTTCAATACGAGAGGTGTTTTTACTTGCATATATTTTTTCGCCCTAATATCAATTAAAATTTAATTACTTTGTCATAAATAAAATGCTATGTTAAGTCAACAAAAAAACTGCTCTTGGCATGTCTATTTTTCAAAAAAACACTTACCCTTAAGCAACTGACTTAAAATAATTTTTTGGTCACTACGCAGCGCTGTGTCATTATTGAAATAACATATAGTATGCAGATCAGATAATGGTGTTTTTTCCTAATCGGACGATAACAAAGTTTAAAGTAAAGTTAAAGTAAAGAAAGTGTCTCTTCATGACCAAATCTTAGGTTAAAACACTGAACTGCTTGAGATGCAGCTCCTTTTAATAAATTATCCTCTGCACTGACAATAATCGCATACCCATCACTGATTGCAAAACCAATATCACAATAAGGTAAACCAACCACAGATTTTAGCGATGGAAAGCCTGAGTCAAGTAATCTGACAATTTTTGAATGTCCATAGGCTTTGTTAAAGACTTCTCTAAATCGTAATTCAGAGGCTTGTTCATTCACTTTACAGGTCACTGTTGCGAGAATACCACGTTCAAATTGCCCCAAGTGTGGAGTGAAAATGACTTCCGTTCCTAAATGATAACTAATTTCTGGTTGATGGCGGTGAGTAAACACACCATAAGGTTGAAGGCTAACTTCACAAAAACTGGTATTTAGGGCCGCTTTTCTGCCAGCACCACTAACCCCACTGGTTGCGTTGATTATCGGTTTCATGGATAAATCCAATAATCCCGCCTCAATGAGCGGTTTTAATGCTAATTGAGAGGCCGTAGGGTAGCACCCTGGCACAGCCACTAAAGAGGCTTGGCTTAATGCGTCTTGCGCAAATTCGGCTAAGCCATAAACTGCTTTATTTAAATACTCAGGGTATGCATGAGAGAAGCCGTAATAGGTAGGATAAAACTCAGTACTCGGAACCCTGAATGCACCTGATAAATCAAATACACACACTCCTTTTTGTAAAAAAATAGGGGCTATGTCATGGCTAACTTCATGTGCGGTTGCTAAAAAGACAACATCACATGATTCAGCAACCTTTTCAATATCATTAAGAGGATAAATCTCTTTGTCTAATACGCCTCTAAATTTAGGATATAAAGTAGAAAGTGATTTTCCTGCATCGGCACTATTCGCAGAAACATATAATCCAACTAAATCACACTCAGGGTGTTTATTTAAAAAAAACGCTAACTCAGCCCCTGCATAACCGCTTGCCCCTATAATGACAATTTTTTTACGCGAATTACTCACAGCTCACTCCTTTATTTTAAGTATTTCTAAAGTTTGTATTGAACAAATTCTACGAGGTAAAATGACCGCTTTGAACTATAGCCCGTTTAATTTGCTTTTAAAATGCTAATAGTAGATTACCTGCAATAAAAAACATCACCACCCCAATGAATATATCTAGATACTGCCAGCTCTTTTTATTTATGAAAAAAGGGCGTAAAAATTTGGCCAAAAAACCTAGACCAGTAAAAAATACCACTGAAGCAAAACATGCACCTAAACCAAATAGCCATGCATTTTCCTTATACTGACTTGCAATGCCACCCAACAATATAACGGTATCTAAATACACATGTGGATTTAAAAAAGTAAAGGCTAAACAAGTGCCTAAGACAACTTTTAAGGGAAGTTTATGACTATCCGAAGACAATTCCATAAAACTGGTTGCTTTATAAGCTGAGATAAAGCGTAGAATAGCATACGCGCATAAAAATACGATCCCAAATACCCTCGTAATATCAATTACCAGAGGATACTTTTCAACAACAATATAAAAACCACTGACCCCAATCGTAATCAACAGTGCATCACTAAGTGCACAACAGATAATGACGGGAAGCACATGTTGTCCAAGTAAACCTTGCCTTAAAACAAAGGCATTTTGTGAGCCTATTGCAACAATTAAAGAAAGACCGAGCAGAAAACCTTCAAACCAAATAGCCATATTTCTCCGAAAGTGGACTGATGAATCACTTAAGATCATAAACCTTTAGACCTATACGATCTATGAAAATCATTCGCCCCAAAATTTTACACAATATAAAAAAATGTATCGCCATCGACTAGTATATCGTTACGTTGAACTAACCATTCTTTGAACAAAACAACCTCAATTCTATTAAATGCCAAATAAGCAACGCGACCTTACGAATTCCTATTGCACCTCTAGTCGTAATGTATTAAAGTCCATTAATTAATCTTGTAATATAATAACATTAACTTGCATTTTTATGCAAAAATTTAGCATAATATATCACGCATACCCGTGCTGTTTTTCTTATAAACTAGAGGACTTTTCTTATGGCATCGATTCCTAAATTCCATTCTCTCTATGAAACATTGATTGCGATTCCCACTGTAAGTGCTGAAGATATTCAATTAGACTTCCCTAACCTGCCTCTGATAGAAAAACTAGCTGAATGGTTTGAAAGCTTAGGTTTTGAAATATCAATCACTAAGGTACCTGAATCTCGAGATAAATATAATCTTCTGGCCAGTTTTTATCCTAGCAATGGGGTAAAAAATGGTGGATTGTTATTAACAGGACATACCGATACAGTTCCTTTTGATGAAGGGCGCTGGACACAAGATCCTTTTAAACTGACCTTAAAAGACGACAAGCTGTATGGACTGGGTACTGCTGATATGAAAGGTTTTTTTGCATTTATCTTAGATGCAGTAGCCCAACTTGATAGCAAAAAATTCACCAAACCACTGCATATTTTAGCGACAGCCGATGAAGAGATAACCATGGCAGGGGCTCGTTATTTTGCAGCCAATACACTCATCAGACCTGATTTTGCAATCATTGGAGAACCAACTTCTTTAGAGCCTATTCGAGCACATAAAGGTCATGTAGCCCATAGTCTTAAAATAGTAGGACACTCTGGCCACTCAAGCAATCCAGCTTTAGGTGTTAATGCCATCGACTTGATGCATGAATCGATAGGAAAGTTGATTGAATTGCGTGAAGAGCTCAAAGAAAAATACCAAAATGCTTCATTTACTGTACCTCATCCCACGATGAATTTTGGCTATATCAATGGAGGCGATGCAGCGAACAGAATTTGTGCGTGCTGTGAACTTCATCTGGATATTAGACCTTTACCTGGTCTGAAATTAGATGAATTAGATGGGCTAGTCGCAAAAGCATTAAAACCAGTAACTGATAAATACCCCGGTAGATTAAGTATTAAGCAGATGCACGCAGCAATTCCAGGTTATGAGTGCGAAACTGCACATCATCTGGTTCAAGAAATAGAAAAACTTCTAGACAAACGCACAGATGTTGTTAATTACTGTACTGAAGCACCTTTTGTACAAACTCTTTGTCCGACTTTGGTGTTAGGTCCAGGATCTATAGATCAAGCGCACCAACCCGATGAATATATTGATACTGCTTTTATAGAGCCTACCAAAAAAGTACTTACCGATTTAATAAGCCACTTTTGTATGAACTCTACTGAACAAGAATGAATTTTTAAATAATTATCGTTTATCAATCAATTAACTAATGGGAGTCTCATGAACGAACAATATTCAGCAATGCGTAACCATGTCAGTATGCTTGGCAGTATGCTTGGAGAAACAATAAAAGAAGCACTCGGAGACAAAATTCTAGACCGAGTTGAAAATCTGAGGTTACTTTCTAAGTCTTCAAGGGCTGGTAATAATGCGGACAGACAAGCTTTATTAAATGCGCTTGAAAATCTTTCTACCGAAGAGTTGTTACCCGTTGCAAGGGCATTCAGTCAATTTTTGAATCTCACGAATACTGTTGAACAATACCATAGTATCTCTCCTAAAGCAGGAAATACCACCACCCCACAAATTATTGAAGCACTTCGTACGCGATTAAAAGCGCAAGAAGTCAATGTAAGCGATATTGTAGAAGCCATTAAAAATTTGTCGATTGAACTTGTTTTAACCGCCCATCCGACTGAAATTACACGTCGCACAATGATAAATAAGCTCATTGAAGTCAATAGTTGCCTAGAAGGACTCGATCATGCGGATATCACTGACTATGAACGCCAGCGGCTAA
Source organism: Thorsellia kenyensis (assembly GCF_042432445.1). Lineage (NCBI taxonomy): Bacteria > Pseudomonadati > Pseudomonadota > Gammaproteobacteria > Enterobacterales > Thorselliaceae > Thorsellia > Thorsellia kenyensis. Next base: position 75,486 of record NZ_JBHLXE010000100.1, read on the forward strand.
TGAGACGTTTAAAGCAATTGGTCGCACAATCATGGCATACAGATGAAATAAGAAAAGAGCGTCCCACTCCAATTGACGAGGCTAAATGGGGGTTTGCAGTAGTTGAGAATAGTCTTTGGGAAGCTGTACCTGAATTTTTAAGAGAACTCAACGAGCAAGTTACCGCATCAACGGATTACCGATTACCCATCGATGCTAGCCCAATCAAATTTACTTCTTGGATGGGAGGAGACAGAGACGGTAATCCTAATGTGACGGCTCAGGTTACCCGCCATGTGCTTTTACTAGGGCGTTGGAAAGCTGCTGACTTATTTTTAAAAGATATACAAGTCCTGATCTCAGAGCTCTCTATGAATGAGGCCACTGATACACTTAGAGCATTAGCACCAAAAGAATCTCAGGAACCTTATCGAGATCTTTTAAAAACAATACGGACTAAACTGACCGACTCTTTAGCGCACCTTGAAAATGTTATTAACAAGGGTGTTCAATTAGACATCAATTATTTACTGACTAACGAAGACTTATGGCACCCCCTTCATGCCTGCTATGAGTCCCTTAAATCATCTAAAATGGAAATAATTGCTGAAGGTCATCTACTTGACACTTTGAGAAGAATAAAATGCTTTGGTGTACATCTAGTCAAATTAGATATTCGTCAAGAAAGTACACGACACAGCGATGCCATCGCTGAAATTACTCGCTATCTTGGATTGGGCGATTACAGTAGTTGGTCAGAAAAAGATAAGCAGGCTTTTTTGATCACAGAATTAAATTCAAGAAGACCTTTATTTCCTTCTGTCTGGTCCCCTAGCCCTGATGTCAAAGAGGTGCTAGATACATGCAAACTTATCGCTAAAACCTCGCCTGATGCTATCGGTGCATATGTTATATCAATGGCGCGAACAGCTTCAGATGTCTTGGCAGTTCATCTTCTATTAAGAGAGTGTGGATGTGTTCATCCACCTATGGTCGCTCCATTATTTGAAACGTTAGATGATCTAAATAATGCCGAGTCTGTCATGAACTCCTTATTGCATATTGATTGGTATAGAGCTCTTCTCTTAAGCAAACAGAACAGTCGCCAGATGGTAATGATTGGCTATTCAGATTCTGCAAAAGATGCTGGAGCCATGGCGGCCTCATGGGCACAATATCAAGCTCAAGATGCGCTGATTAAACTGTGTGATGAACTGGGTATTGAACTAACATTATTCCATGGCCGCGGTGGTTCAATTGGCCGTGGTGGTGCACCAGCCCATGCGGCTCTTTTATCACAACCACCTGGTAGCTTGAAGGCTGGATTGCGTGTTACTGAACAAGGAGAAATGATTCGCTTTAAATTTGGTTTGCCTGAAGTTGCAATTAATAGCCTAGCACTTTACACAAGCGCAGTGTTGGAAGCCAACCTCTTAGCTCCACCCGAACCTAAAAAAGAGTGGTGTGATATTATGGATGATTTATCCCAAATTTCTTGCGAGATCTATCGTAGCTATGTGCGTGAACATCCGGAATTCGTCCCTTATTTTAGATCTGCGACACCTGAACAAGAGTTAGCTAAATTACCATTAGGATCACGCCCCGCTAAAAGAAATCCCAAAGGCGGAGTAGAGTCTTTACGTGCTATCCCGTGGATATTTGCCTGGACACAAAATAGACTTATTTTACCTGCTTGGTTAGGTGCAGGGGCTTCTTTAGCTAAAGTCATTGAGAAGGGTCAAAAAGCAAAACTCGAGGAAATGTGTCGCGATTGGCCATTCTTTTCGACTAGAATTGGTATGTTAGAGATGGTCTATACAAAAACAGATTTATGGTTAGCTGAATACTATGATCAACGTTTAGTAGATAAATCACTATGGTCACTTGGTCAATCATTGCGTGAAGCGCTAAAACAAGATATTGACACTGTACTTTCACTTGCGAATGATGAGAACCTAATGGCTGATTTGCCTTGGATAGCTGAGTCTATCGCTCTTAGAAATATCTATACCGATCCACTCAATGTCCTTCAAGCAGAGCTTTTACATCGTTCTAGAAAGTCTGAAGACTCAAATCCTAATATTGAACAAGCTTTAATGGTTACGATCGCTGGTATTGCAGCAGGAATGAGAAATACGGGTTAAGTTTTCTTAATTTTATTAAATAACGAGATGCTCGACTTTTTTGTTACATAATTTGGAGGGAGATGGCATAACTTACAACTAATTAAGAGACCAATCGAAATTAGGAGTAAAATCATGCCATCATTCCTAGACTATATCACCTATACTTTTATTAAAATAGACGATAGCTTAAATAAAATACTGGCTGAATACGATAGACCACTTAGAACAAGAGGATTCCTGCCAAAGCTATCAGATAGCGAAGTCATTACAATGGAACTCATTGGTGAATTATTTGGTATTCATAGTACGGTAGAAATTTGGAGATACTTTAACAAGCATCAGACTTACTTATTTCAAAATTTCTCTTCCCGTATTCAATTTGCCAAACAATGCCAAAATCTTTGGATTGTTAAGTAAAAAATATTGGAAAAACTTAATTCGTACAGGTATTTATTTCATATTATTAGCGAAGTTCCAATAGCTGTTTGTCATAACAAACGGACTATTAATTGCAAGCGGTTTAAGGAAGAGGCAGCTAGGGGTTACTGTGCCTCTAAAGAGCAGTATTATTACGGATTCAAAGGCTATCTCGTTGCTAATCAAGAGGGGTAAAATTGTTAATTTTGATGTGACTTCCGCAAATATAGATGAAAGAGAGATGATAATAGAGTTACTTGAAGGTAAAACAGGGTTAGCATTAGGGGATTAAGGCTATTTGGGTGAGACAGCGGAACAATATACAAAGCATGGGATTGCTATTGAAAAACCCGTTAGGAAAAACATGAGAGATAAGCTCCCTAAAAACATTAGGAATTTTTGGAATTTTAGTTAAAATTGAATTGTAACTATTAACAAGGGTAATGCAAATTATGATAGTTAGTGCAAATACCACTAAGAACATTTTTTTCATCAAACATCCTAAGGTTATTCATTTGTGGTATCCAGATTTAACAAGCTGATTATATAAATCAACTTTGCGTACTTGATATTTCATCAATACGCAATTGATCGTCGAATTTAATGTCTAGAGTCATATCGTTCGCTGTAAAACGAATAGCCGACTCTGAAAATTCAGCATGTTTTGAAAATTTTTCAATAAGAGGTGCAACCATAACTCGATGATTACCTTCATATGTTTGAATTACATATTTAATAGCTTGAACTATTTCATCGCAATTTGCAGAGTCAAAAATTTGAGTAGGTGGTGACTTAATTAAAATGTAAGCTGCACCGTTATCGTAGGGTGTTTTATAGTAACAGTCTCTATCAAAGAAGGCACTGACTAACGCACTTAAATTATGACCATTGATAAGTTCATCTAAAACAATATCTTTTGAATTAAAATCAATAAAACTAGCAAAATTGCTTTTTTGATTGAATAATAAAATATCTTCAGTGAATGTTGCAGGATAACTATCTGAATTGACTGTTCCAAATCTCCATGTATTAGATACATGCGATTCTGTGCCAATGAGTCCTGCCGTAAATTTATGATTACCTATAATCAATAACTGACGATCCACATCTAGTTGCCAATTTGCGTCACCAATAATTTCCCCTAATCGGTTTTGTTGAATGCATGCTATACCAACAGCACTAGCAATTAATTCTGCTGACGATGAAGGTTTATGCCTTGCGATAGATTCAATAAATGAAAAATCATTTGTTTGGTTCATTAGTGATCTGACAGAGGCTGTTTTGTTATTAAATATGCTCATTATTTTATTGAATAAAGACATAGGTATCCTTTTTATTTTTGATTTTATTTTGATATTCAATGAATAGTTTAAGCTAAATTATATGAGAAAAATTATAATATACAAAAAATAAAATTATACTAAGTCCCATCAACTTTAGTCCTTAATCTGCATATTTTGATTAGTATTATGTATGAAAGCTACTATATGTGGAATTTATTTTTGTATGAAACTATAATGATGCTGCTGTTGGTCTGTTAAATTAAGGCGAATTTAGGTAAAACGATTTACCCTCCTTTTCATATTAAATATAGACTAGGTACCGTAACTGATACTGGTGATACAAAATATTATGATAGCCAGAATGTGTACCACACATCTCTGTAATTTAACCTCTATAAGGATAGTAAATTTCTTACTGAATTAATCATATCTCTCGGGAGCCATTGTGTTATTAGCATTTTGTATTTTTTTATTAACTTTAATCTTAGTTATTTGGCAACCTAAAGGATTAAATATTGGATGGAGTGCAACTATCGGTGCTGTTTTAGCGCTAGTACTTGGAGTGGTTAATTTAAATGATATCCCTGTTGTATGGAATATCATTTGGAATGCGACTACAGCATTTATCGCAATTATCATAATCAGTTTATTGTTAGATGAATCTGGTTTTTTTGAATGGTCAGCTTTACACGTAGCAAGATTTGGGAATGGTAAGGGACGACTATTATTCACATGGATTATTTTGTTAGGTGCCGTAGTTTCAGCAATTTTTGCTAATGATGGTGCAGCATTAATTTTAACCCCCATAGTCGTTGCAATGTTACTTGCATTAAAATTTAGTAAAAGTTCAACATTGGCTTTTGTGATTGCAGCTGGATTTATTGCTGATACTGCTAGTTTACCACTAGTGGTTTCAAATCTAGTAAATATTGTTTCTGCTGATTTTTTCGAAATAGGCTTTACAGACTATGCAGCTGTCATGATACCGGTAAATATAGTTTCTGTTATTGCAACACTCGTGATATTGCATCTATTTTTTAGAAAAGATATCCCTACAAAATATGACAGTTCACTATTAAATCAACCTGCTTTAGTGATCAAAGATAAATCTACATTTATAGCTGGTTGGGGGGTGCTATTATTTTTATTACTGGGTTTTTTTCTCTCTGAGCTATGGGATATACCAGTCAGTGCTATAGCAGCTATCGGTGCGATAATTTTATTGATTGTGGCTAAACAACAAAGAAAAATTGATACGCTTAAAGTGTTAAAACATGCTCCATGGCAGATAGTAATTTTTTCACTGGGTATGTATCTTGTTGTATATGGTTTACAAAATGCTGGATTGACCAATATATTATCAGATATATTAAATTCGTTAGCAGACCAAGGTGTATTTATTGCAACTTTAGGAACTGGATTTTTAACTGCTTTTCTATCTTCTGTAATGAATAACTTACCTTCAGTACTTATCGGCGCACTATCTATTGAAGCTAGTTCAGCAGAAGGTATGGTTAAAGAGGCAATGGTTTATGCAAACGTAATTGGCTGCGATTTAGGACCTAAAATTACACCGATAGGCAGTCTTGCAACTTTATTATGGTTACATGTATTAGCTCAAAAAAACATGATCATCACTTGGGGATATTATTTTAAAACGGGTATTGTAATGACTTTACCTGTCTTATTGGTAACTTTGGTTGCTTTGAGCTTTAGATTAACGGTATAATTTTATACTTATTATTCAACCTCTTGTCATGCTTTATATTTTTTAGATATTATTAAGGACAAAACCTACGTAAAAATACGAATAACAAAATTATTCCAAAGATAGTGCCAACAGTTAGAATAACCGTTGAGCTAACATTCAATAAAAATCGATTCATTATTAGTGGCAGTTGATATTTTATCCCCCCTTTTTTTAGGCTTACATAGTTAACTACATCTTAATAGAACCAATTGCAATCGTTGCAGGATTTAAGTCCTTATCATAATGACGTTATGACGTTTTAAGGAAATTGATGTTTTACTAAGGCTAGAAATCTACTTTCGTAAAGCTTTTAAGTCAAAACCTTTTTCTACTTTGACATGCTCACCCCCGCTAGAGCAAGGGGATTGCTATTGAAACACCCGTTAGGAAAAGCATGAGAGATAAACTCCCTAAAAACATTAGGAATCTTTGGAATGATAGAAAAATTATTGAAAGTACAATTGGTCAACTCGCTGAAAAATTTAATCTTGAAAGAACATTCGCAAGAACAATGCTGAGCTTAACTAATAGGCTGAGCAGGAAAGTATTATCACACAAACTGGCCTCGCTGTTCAATAAAGAACAAGGTTGACCCATTTTAAGTATCGCAGATCTCGCATTTTAAAAGCCGAGCATCGCGTTAAATATGTATTAAAGACTTTTCTTATGAGCGGCTTCTTCATTGAAGCCGATTTTTTTTATTTTTTACTCCCTTGTTATTACACTAGCGCTACTTTTATGCAAACTAAATTAACATCCAAGTAAAAACGTAAGATTGCAACATCGTTAAAATACCAAACAGCGTAGCAAAAAAAAGGCTGTATTTTAAGGTAAATCTAAACAGTTCAGATTCTCTTCCCACAAGCCCTGTTGCAGCGCAAGCTATTGCAATAGATTGCGGAGATATCATTTTGCCTGAACCCCCTCCACTGGTATTAGCTGCATTCATCAAAACCGGATCTAACCCAAGTTGATTGGCTGTAGAGGCTTGTAATGAGCCAAAAAGCGCATTTGATGTTGTATCTGAACCTGTCAAAAATACGCCTAACCAGCCCAAAAAAGGGGAGAAAAAAGGAAAAAAGATCCCTGTACTAGCTAAGATAAGCGCCAAAGTCCCTGACATGCCTGAGTAATTCATCACAAAAGCAAATCCTAAAACCATACCAATAGATAAAACAGCAAATTGTAGCTCTTTTAAAGTATCAATATATGCTTTTATTGCATCTAAAATACTCACTCTTAAGATAAACATCGAAACTAAGGCAGAAATTAAAATTGCAGTACCTGTTTCGCCTATAGGATTAAATTTAAATACGATATCAATCAAGGTATTTTCATTAACCAATGGGGCTACACGATAGATGCTATCTGTCAGTGAGGGTAAATTCAATACAAAATTCATTGAGCTTATTAGTTCTTTGAAAAAATCTGTTGACCATAATGTCACCATTAATGTAAGTAATAAAAAAGGAGACCAAGCATGAAATTGCGCTGTAACAGACAGACTCGGTTTTGTTAAACTCACCACATAATCTTTAGCCGCAACTTTACCCTCTGGTGTCATAATATTTTTGGGTGTCCAAAAACGGCATAATATGATTAAGGAAACTATACCTGTAAATGAGGCCGTAATATTAGGTAATTCCGGGCCGATAAAGTTAGCTGTAATATATTGCGCCAAGCCAAAAGAGATCCCCGCAACAATTGCTGCCGGCCAAACTTCTTTTATTCCCTTAAAACCATCTAGTATGAAAATTAATAAAAAAGGCACTAAGAGAGACAATATAGGTAACTGTCTTCCTGTCATTGCACCAATCTCAAAAGCACTCAATCCTGTTACTTGACCTGCAACTAAAATGGGTACACCTAGTGCACCATAGGCTACTGGCGCGGTATTTGCAATTAAACAGAGCGCTGCTGCATAAAGAGGCTTAAAACCTAATCCCACTAGAATAGCGGCACATATAGCGACTGGTGTTCCAAACCCAGCGGCACCCTCTAAAAAAGCCCCAAAAGAGAAACTAATCAAAAGCACCTGAAGGCGCATATCGTTTGTTATTGATAAAATAGAGTGGCGGATGACTTCAAATTTCCCACTTTTAACGGATAATTTGTATAAAAAGACTGTAGAAATAATGATCCAAGAGATAGGCCATAGGCCATATAAAAAACCATGTATTGCAGACATAAAAGCCTTGTTCACAGGCATACCAAAAGCAATCACAGCGACTGCTATGGAAACCATCATGGTCAAAGCTCCTGCTACATGCCCTTTTAAGCGAAATCCAGCAAGCGCTATAAAAAAAAATATAATGGGGATTAATGCAACAAATGCAGATAACCAGAGATTATCAAAAGGATTATAGTTATGAGACCAAACTTGCATAGATTCCTCTTTAGCCAATGATAGAATTAATGTTAATAACCAGGATGAATACACTACACATACGCTAGCGTATGTTTAAATAAAACAAATGAGTTAAGCGAACAGGGATGGCTATAATCGATACTCTCCTCCCCCTAAACTATTCAAAGTTAACCTATAAAAAAATTCAAATAAGGACTTAGCTATTTAAATTAAACATTTTACATGTTAGGCTAGCCCTCAGGGATTTAAAGTGTTGATTTTCGTTAAAGTAAAATTTTTCATCAAGAGATGTTAACTTCACTTACGCAAATTACATCATTTACGTAACGAAGATTGTCTTATTTATATTTTACAAAAGAATTAATTTTTAACATTACACGATAAATTTCAATGAGATACTGATTTTAATCAATATTCATTTGATTAACTCAATTTTAGTATGAAATAATACCCTTGACGCACTGATTTAATAATTTAACTATACTATGAATCGTCCTATGGGTTTACATAATTATACTTACAACCTCAGCAAATACTACAAGGAATCAAAGATGCACCCTTCTTCAAATAAAACTATTCTAATTATTGGTAATGGCGGTAGAGAACATGCTCTTGCTTGGAAAATTGCGCTTTCACCCTCAGTTAAAAAAGTGTTTGTCGCGCCAGGTAATGGAGGGACTGCAGGAGAATCTCTCGTCGAGAATGTGGCAATTGGGGTCACAGAAATTGATAAATTAATTGAGTTTGCCAAAAAAAACGATGTGGATTTAACCATTGTTGGCCCTGAAGCGCCTTTAGTTATAGGAGTTGTGGACGCCTTCAAAAAAGAAAATCTTGCAATTTTTGGCCCTACACAAGCTGCCGCTCAACTTGAGGGTTCTAAAGCATTTACCAAAGATTTTCTGGCGAGGCACAATATCCCTACTGCTGATTATGCAAATTTTACTGATACAACGTCAGCGATTGAGTATGTGAAAGAGAAAGGTGCGCCTATCGTTATTAAAGCCGATGGATTAGCTGCGGGTAAAGGTGTTATTGTAGCAATGACTGAGGAAGAAGCTATTGCAGCAATTTTGGACATGCTTTCAGGAAATAAGTTTGGAGATGCTGGCAGTCGTGTAGTTATTGAAGAATTTTTGGATGGTGAAGAAGCAAGTTTTATTGTTATGGCAGATGGCAAACATGCTTTGGCGATGGCTACCAGTCAAGATCATAAACGAGTGGGTGATGGCGATACGGGCCCTAATACAGGTGGAATGGGTGCTTATTCACCAGCTCCTGTGGTTACACCAGCGATTCATGATAAGGTGATGAATGAGATAATTTATCCAACCATTGAGGGCATGGCAAAAGAAGGAATGCCTTACACTGGTTTTTTATATGCAGGATTGATGATTGACAAAAAAGGACAACCCAAGGTTATCGAATTCAACTGCCGTTTTGGCGATCCGGAAACCCAGCCTATAATGATGCGTTTACAAAGTTGCTTAGTTGAACTTTGTGAAATGGCCTTAGCAGGTAAATTAAATGAAGCTACTTGTACTTGGGATGACAGATCTGCTGTTGGGGTCGTAATGGCAGCAGGAGGGTATCCTGAAAGTTATGAGCAAGATCATGAGATAAATGGTTTGACCAATAGTGCCTTTAACGACGATGAGGTCAAAGTCTTTCAAGCCGGAACTAAACAAGTGGAAGGTAATACGGTCACCGCTGGTGGTAGAGTTCTTTGTGTTACAGCATTAGGACAAACTGTAAAAGCAGCACAGGAATTGGCTTATGAACGTGTAGCTGAGATCAACTGGAAAGGTGCGTTTTATAGAAAAGATATTGCTTATAGGGCAATTAATAGAAAGTAGATAAAAAATAATTGTTTATTATTACTTTGTAATTCTGTAAAAGTTGGTACTGAACAAAATAAGACAAGAGTTAAACCAAGTACGGTACTTTTATTTTTTCAATCTCTTCATGTGTCTTAGTTTTGGATAACTTTAAAAACCATCAAAGCCTAGACACATAATCATAGGAGTGCCTTGTTAAGTCCAATTTCACACAGCTATTTTGAGTAAACTCTGTATGTTTGATATTCCTTATCCCATAGTGCTTGCATCATCTTCTAAGGCCAGGCAATATTTATTAGGCCGTTTAAATTTGCCTTTTATCTCTGTTGCACCTGACATAGATGAATCGGCAAAACTAAATGAACCCGCCGAAGACCTAGTTACAAGGCTTGCTCAATTAAAAGCAGCAGCACTTGTTCCCCGTTATAACGATCATCTTATTATTGCTAGTGATCAAGTTTGCGTACTAGAAGGACAAATCATCGGTAAGCCTTATACTGAAGAAAATGCTTTTAAGCAACTTAAAAAAGCCAGTGGTAAGGCAGTTCCTTTTCTAACAAGTATTGCGATTTATCATCCACTGCATAAAGTGATCAAGACACAAATAGATAACTTCACTGTCCATTTTAGAACACTTACTGATAGAGAGATCATTCGTTATATTCAGCAAGATTCACCTTTAGAATGTGCTGGCAGTTTTAAATATGAAAGCCTTGGGATTACCTTATTTGAAAAGCTTGAAGGGGATGACCCTAATGCTCTGATGGGTTTGGGGCTTATTACGCTAAGTAAACTTTTAAGAGAACTCTGATTTACTGTTTTTCACTCACGAAAGCGAAACATTAAAAGTGTGGATGTATAAAGCAAAGAATATGTGAAATGATCTTTGAGTTAAACCTTAATTTCTCTAGGCATCTCCATGACCTGAATTAATTTACATTACTTTTATAGGGTAATGTCCTAATTTGATTGATAAGACGAGCAGTTTAACTGATATATAATATGATTTGAGGGATTAACGTCATTACAAAAGCCGACCGAATTTCCTTACTCTCTTTGAAGCGCTTTTGCTTCTTAACATCTCTTAATAGTATGAGCTAATCGCTTAGTAAACCTTGTGGAAAGTAAAAAGGTAATATAAGAATAGCTAACACTGTAAAAATATAAGGGATCAGAAGCATACTTTGCCCCCTTCTAAAAACCTATTGCGCGATATACGCTTTCACTATATAGGTAAATAACCTTGAAAAAGCAATTCATTAGGCTGATGTGTGTTTGAGGGGGTCAAATGAATATAGTAACGGCCAATTTTAGTTAATAATAAACAATCATCAATATCAGCAAGATCGTCTTTATGCTGCAAATGAAATCCCGTTAGTAGTTTTGTCATTGCGCGTGCTTTAGCACTTTTTTCATCCTTATCAACAAAAAAATCAAATTGATGAAGTTCAGCTAATTCTCCTTTCTTATATGCACCAGCATTAATAAAAAAGAGTTTCAGATCACTATTTTGTTTTTCTTCATGCAGTGATATATCGTAGCCGTCTGCATAACTTAATTCTTTATATCCATCAATATGAATATGTCTTTTATCTCCAATCCAGTTAGCTTTTAACGCACTATAACAAGACTCTGGATTGATGCCGACCACAAATTGGACATCGTGCACTTCGATATTTCCCCCTTGAATTCTCCCCCCAAGATAAAACAGAAAAAGTTTAGGTTTTCCACTTTCCGGGATAGAATCTAGACCAGTTAGTAGGTTTTGCATGTAAGCTCCTTTACAAATTGCTAGCGGTTATAAAAACGGAGAGATCATCTGCTTTAATTTAAAACAATTTTTACGTAAGTTATAGGGTAATGTCGAGTTAGGATCTTGAATAATTTGTTGATAATATACTCGAGAAACACGGCTCAATTGAGCGGATTGTTCTGAATTAGGATCAATGAGCGCTTCAACATTTAATCCTTTCAATGCCGCAACCTCTACTACTCTTGCTTGTAATGCAGCCCCTGTTATCATATTAGGTTCTTGACACTTTTCAGCTAAAAAGGTGCCACCAGCAATTACTGTGGCTAATTCTTCGAACTCAAACTGAGCTTGGCGCGCTTGCATCAATTCTACTTGCTCTTGTTCTTTACTAGAGCAACCACTAACAAATAATACAGAAAATAGTAAAAAGAATGAATAAGAGAAAAAGTGTGTTTTTTTAGAAGCAATCCATTCGATTTTCATCAATTATACCCTATTGTTCTTTTATATGATCTTAATTTATGCCTTTGCGTAATAAGATTGTTGAAGAACTCATTACTCTGTTTATAAGGCCACTATACCAATTTATTCACAAAATTCAAAGTGCTTGAGATGATATGTATGATTTTTACCGACAATATCTTTTCGTGATGTAAATCATTTTTTAGAGCAAATAGGCTAGATTAACTTATTTTTTTATGTAAAATAAGGGGTAACTAAATCTGACTAACAGAAGAATATTTGCTATTATTCCTCTAATATTCTTACATAATGTCACTTTTAATCTAACAGACCAGGAGTTTTTATGCGTTTAATTCCACTAGACATACCTTCACACGTAGCAAAATGGGCTGCACTTCATATTATAAATAGAATAAAGGCTTTTAGACCAACAGCTGATCAACCCTTTGTCTTAGGTTTACCAACGGGAGGAACACCCGTTGAAACATACAAGTTACTCATAGAGCATTACAAAGCAGGAAACATTAGTTTTAAAAACGTTGTGACATTTAATATGGACGAATATGTCAACTTACCTAAGGAACATCCTGAAAGTTACTATAGTTTCATGCACAAACATTTTTTTGAACACATAGACATCCCTAGAGAAAATATCAATCTTCTTGATGGTAATGCAAAATGTATCAAAACTGAATGTGAATCCTATGAAGCAAAAATGAAACAATATGGTGGTGTTCACTTGTTTATGGGAGGAGTGGGTAATGATGGTCATATTGCATTCAATGAACCAGCCTCTTCTTTGGCGTCGCGAACTCGTGAACAAGCTCTGACTGAAGAAACACGTATTGCTAATTCTCGTTTTTTTAATAATGATGTTAATCAAGTGCCTAAATCTGCGCTAACAGTTGGTATTGCAACCCTAATGGAAGCTAAAGAAATAATGGTATTAGCCACAGGAAGACAAAAGGCACTTGCTGTTCAGGCTGCTGTGGAGGGTAACGTCAATCATCTTTGGACGATTAGCTGCTTGCAGCTTCATCCTAATGCTATTATTGTATGCGACGAGCCTGCGGTGATGGAGTTAAGAGTAAAAACTTTAAAATATTTTCAAGCTCAAGAAAAAGAAAATATTCAATCGATATTGTCATAGTCACAAAGTTTGACACATGTCAGCACACATCATGTCAGCACACATATAGACACGACTTCTATCTATATTATCTAGGAGATTTAAATGTTCGCTTTGATTAATGCAAAGATCTATACTGGAGACTCGCTCCACAATACCCCTTTTCTTGAAAATAAAGCTATATTAGTCAATGGGAATAAGATAGATGCAATTATTGATAAAGAAAATTTACCAAAAGATATAGAAACTTTCGATCTCAAGGGACTGAATCTTGCTCCTGGTCTCATTGATTTACAACTCAACGGCTGTGGTGGAGTTCAATTTAATGATAATTTTGATTCCGTAAGTGCAAAAACACTTGCAGTTATGCAAGCAAGCAATGAAAAATATGGATGTACAAGTTTTCTTCCCACTTTAATAACCAGTAATGATGCACTTATCAAACATGCTGTCATAACGATGCGTGATTATCTTGAAAATAGCCAAAATACGCATCAAGCACTTGGGCTGCATATTGAGGGCCCCTATTTAAGTGTTCATAAAAAAGGGACTCATAATGCGAAACTTATCAGAAAAATTAACACTGAGATGTTGGAGTTTTTATGCGAAAATGCAGATGTCATTAAGATGCTGACACTTGCCCCTGAAGAGGTAGATGATAACGCTATTAAGCGTCTGTCTGATGCTGGAATTGTTGTGTCTGCTGGCCACTCTAATAGCTTATATGAACGTGCTAAAGAAAGCTTTTCTGCAGGTATAAGTTTTTCTACACACCTCTTTAATGCGATGCCTTATATCACGGGGCGAGAACCCGGATTAGTGGGTGCTATATTAGATACACCTCAAGTATATGCAGGTATTATAGCTGATGGACATCATATCGCTTGGTCAAATATAAGACTTGCTAAGTCGCTAAAACAAGATAAATTAATCCTAGTCACTGATGCGACTGCACCTGCAGGAACAGAGTTAGACACTTTCTTTTTTGCGGGAAAAACAATTTATCATAAAGATGGGGCATGCTTAGATGAAAATGGTACGTTAAGTGGTTCCGCTGCGACGCTTATAAAATGCGTTGAAAATTGCGTCAATAAAGTAGGTTTTTCCTTGGATGAAGCCATCAGAATGGCTACCTTATATCCCGCTCGTTCAATAAAGGTCGATCATCTGTTAGGATCTATTGCCGTTGGAAAAATTGCAAACTTAATGGCATTTGACGATAAATTTGAAATAAAGGCCTGCTTTGTTAATGGTAGACTAACGCACAAGATAAGCTAGGTTTTGCATAAAAAGTATAAAGGGAAAAGAGTAATAACTTTAATAGTTTAACATCATGTTAATGCAAGTCTTTAATAAAGTTATTTACCGCTCAAAAATCTTTTACCAGTCTCAAAACTCCTCTCTGTTACTACTTAATATAATTTATTTCTGTTCTGACGTTGAGAGATTAAAAACCATAAGGGGACACTCATATGAATGAGTATCCCTTTTAGTACATTTCTATTTACCCTAAATCAGTCAATGACTGATAGTTCCAACTTACTCGTTATACGTTATAATCAACTAGGGATGAATTGCCTCAGTTTTAACATGTAATGGTGGGTGTGCCAATTTAATTCCTGCTTCACGAAACAGTTTTAAAATTCTTTGGTGAATATCATGGCGCATCGGAAATAGAAATCTAATATTATCGGTATGTACCCGCAAGTTAAATTGTTGAATACCGTTATCCATACTAAACACGAAAGCTTCTGGTGGTGTTGGCTCTTGTACCACCATATAACACTCATTTGCAGCTTTTAAGATTAATTGAGTGGCATAATCAGTATCTACTTCTTGCGGTACAGGTATAACCATCACAACACGTGTAATGGCATCAGTTAATGACCAATTTATAAATTGTTCTGTAATAAACGCCTTATTCGGAACAATGATCTCTTTATTATCAAAATCGATAATTTCAGTCGCTCTCGTTCTTATCCGTGCGACTGTACCCGTTAATTCTCTTAGCGTTACAACATCACCAATACGCATAGGTTTTTCAAAGAGTAAAATCAAACCCGATATAAAATTAGCGAAAATTTCTTGTAACCCGAAACCTAGCCCAACACCCAGTGCAGCAACGAGCCATTGCAATTTAGACCATTCTATACCCATCCAGGAAAAACCAATCATTCCTCCTATCAACATCGTCAGATATTTAGTAATCGTGGTGATTGTAAAACCAGTACCTGGTGTTAACACAAGGTGCTGCAATAGCGCGAGCTCTAATAATGCAGGAAGATTTCTAACTAACTGTGCTGTGATGAAAAAAATCAATAACGAAATTAATATCGATCCTATCGTAATCGCTTGAGAGACATCTTCGCCATTCACAGT
This sequence comes from Thorsellia kenyensis, assembly GCF_042432445.1. NCBI lineage: Bacteria > Pseudomonadati > Pseudomonadota > Gammaproteobacteria > Enterobacterales > Thorselliaceae > Thorsellia > Thorsellia kenyensis. Next base: position 90,970 of record NZ_JBHLXE010000100.1, read on the forward strand.
ACTATTTGTTTGCCATAAAGTGATATTATTTAAAAAATCAAATGCAGAGTGCAATTCTGACCATAATAAAATAACAATAACGATACCTGTCATGGTTAAAAGAGAACTGACTAAACTCAAAGATTTTGCGCTTATTGAATCTAAGTCAATTGGAGCTATCTCTATCTCCAAATTACCTTCATTATTCGAAGTGTTGCTCGCACTACTTTCATCTAACGCTTCCATTTTAGCCCTTTCGAGCAGCCTTTCTGCTCGTCTTTGTTTTGCTCTTTCAAACTCAATTTTACGTTTTTGAATAAGCATCCAACGATGAATAAAGGAGTAAATAAGTCGAAGCCCAAAAATACAAAGAATCGAAGTTTCTAGTCTTAATAATAAAGCAATTGAAGTGGCTAAATATCCATATCCAGAAGCTACTGCGGCAACAATAGGAGCCACCAAAATAATAAACCAGAGTAGCTTATTAATAATCCTTTGATTACCTGCCTCTTTATTCACGTAAAAATTAACGCCCCCTCTTTTTAATCTGAAGGTTATCCATGTGACAAAAAGACATAAAACAATAAAAAAAGTTCTACCTAGTGAATCAGCGAATTTTCTATCAGCATAATTATTAAAAAGGCTAGATATCACAACCAAGGGAATGACCACCAAAAATAGGTATTTATAAATAGATAAACTTTTCCTTACCACTGCGCTAGGCCATCTAAAATGGGATATAAATAATCCATTTGGGTGGGAGAATGTTTTAAGAACCATAAACACCCAAAGCATAGGTGCGCCGTACATTAACCCTAAACCTAAAGCAAAGATGATATCAGGTTGGGTCGATACCTGTAATAGATTAGATAAAAATTGTATGATAAGAGGAATTGGAGATGAAAACACTATGCTAAATACAAACACCTTAATTGTCAAGAGAAAGCCATCCTGTGTCACTTTCCCCACTTTTTTGCTGGTTTCTTCTAAAAATGTAAAATATCTACGGCGCATTAGTAGAATTACTGACATAAAAATCAAGGCAACTAAGAAGAAAGTCAAGTTAATTGTCTGAGCTATTGTCGCATAAAAACCGTCTTTAATAATTTTAAGGTAATCTTGCTGTATAAATGAAAATAGATCAGCAGCTAAACTGAAAGGAAAGGAAAGCGAGATAGGATCAACATCAGCAACCCAAAATAGATATCTATTGGTGACTTCTTGTGTTTCTATTAAGGTTTGTGAAAGTTGTGATTCAAGGATAATTAAAGAAGTCAGCTCTTTTATTAATTCGTCATGGGAGGTGATTAGGGTACGCAGTAAGTCTCTTCGCGTGGTAAATTGATCAGTGACCAAATTTTTAACTTTATCATCTAACTGGTTTTCATATTCACGAATCAACAAATCTCTCGATGCATTTACCTGATTTAAGGTTTCTTGATTAGAAATTCTACCAATACTAAGAGCTGCCATCTCTTCATCATGGCGACGTTTATTAGGTGATATAGGCAAATTGGACACTTGAAGTCGTAATGATTTACCTAAAGCAGGAGAGACAGAAATCCACTGCGATTGCTCTCTTATAGAATCTAGGGTATTTTGGACTTGCTGAATTTCTCTTTGTCGTTGTCTTTGCAGCTCAACAACTTCTTGAGTGCGGCTAGTAATACGTTTAATTTCTGCTGGAATTTGACGATTATCTTGAAAAATTCGCTGTATATTCTCAGGTAAGTTGGATTCAATATTTTGTAACTCTTCAGTCGCAGAAACGGCTAAAGAAGCTTCCTGATTTCTTAAATTCGCTAATTCATTTCTAAGTGATTGCTGCTGATCCTCTGCATATTCGAGTCTAAGAAAAGTCAACTCCAGACGGAGTCTAGCCAGTTCTTGACGATTACTGGAAGAAATTTGCCTAAGTTCATTTTCTCTGATGCTGACGACCAAAGCGAACTTTTCTGCTATCAGCATATTTTTGGCGTATTCGTCTTGACGCGTTGCTTCATCCGTGGCGAGTGTTTTATCTATCTCATCTATACGTAGGCGTTTACTTTGAACGAGTTCTGCTGTATGAAAATTATTAGAGTCTCGCATCTCTTCATTTTCTTTTTGAATTTGATTATTTAACTCTTCAATGTAATTGCCTATCCTTTGTATGGCTATTTCATATTCAGATGGGGTAGTCGCTTGAAGTCTTTCGGGGGGATTATTTCTAAATTCATCAGATTTATCCTTGATCTCTTTTTCATAAATAAGGAAATTATCCATAATAGATTGAAATTTATTGGTTTGCTCGATGCTTTGTTCTGCCTTAATCAAAAAATCTAAGGTTTTATTGAGCTTTTGTAAGATGGCTTCTCTTACCTCCGAGGAATACAAAGTATCGGCATTTTGAATCTTTTTAGTTAAAGAGTCTATAGTAAAATCTGGCCTGGAAATACCCGAGGTTAATGCGTTTGCAAAAATTTGTACAGAGAAGCACAAGATCAATAAAAATGTGCATCCCCATTTCAAAAGATTTTTTTTATAGTGAAAATTTAACAATCCTTTATCAAATTCTTTCATATATCCCATCCGCCCTATCTATGATGATACTTTAGTTTAAATTGACTCATTCCTTTGATTCAAATCCTTTCAATCCAACCACATGTACATACTCATGATTTTGATGTACTTTTCTCATTAATTTATACGTTGTTCCTTGTTCTGGGCTTATATTCTCAGGAGCAGCAATAATTAATTGCATATTTAATCGCGAGCAAAGTTCAAATAACGTAGCAATCGATTTTCCATCTAACCTCGCTGCTTCATCTAAAAACAGGAGTCGGCAAGGTAGCATGTCTTTACCACGCATACGCATAGACTCATCCTCCCAACTCTGCACTACCATAACCAATATGGACATACCCGTACCTATTGCTTCCCCTGTTGATAATGCTCCACTCTCAGCTCGAAGCCAACCGTCGGTACCACGGAATATTTCCACTTCCATCTCTAGATAGTTGCGATAATCTAAAAGTTCTTCCCCTAATGTTTGCGGCGCTTTTTGGCCTATGTCTATTTGAGGATGTAGGCGTTGGTATAATTTTGCGAGTGCTTCTGAAAAGGAAAATTTAGGATTAGTAAATAAATCCTGATTAATCTCATCATTCGAAGCTAATGCATCTAGTAAAATAGCATGAGATTCTCTGATATTAACATTTAGTCTCACACTTTGTACTTGCCCAAACGCCACTGACTGCAATCCTTGATTTAGTTGCCTAATTCGACTTTGCTCTCTGTGGATCGTTTTACGAATAATATTAGCTACCGCTTGGGAACTTATCGATAACGTTTTTTCTCTGGTATTTAGCTCTTCTGTTAGTCTTCCTAATTCTATTTCCATCTGCATGATCGCATCAATTGGATCATCAGTATTGACAATATCTTGACGGATTCTCTCTTTTAGATGTTCATATACAGCAATATAAAATTGTACCTTGCGTACCGGATACTTAGGATCTTCAGAGGCCCTTAAAACATCTCTTAAGTGTTCATTATTCATTACTGCTAATCTCAATGAACCCAATGCCTTATCAGACATAGAGCGAAGTGTATCAGCATCTAAATAAGCATATTCTCTTTTATGCAGCCTTTTTTCAATATCATGTGTTTTAACTAACTTCACCACATCACACCAAGCAATCTTGTTGCTATTAACTAATTGCCTTACAGCCTTATAGGCTTTTTCATCATTTTTAATTTGAGTATTTAGCGTCTCAATGGCTGTTTCACAGGCAACAATTTGCCTATCTAAGACTGAACGTTTCATTCGACTTTCATTAAGTGATCCAAGGAGGGAATCTCTTCTCTCTATTGCTCTTGTTTCACTTCCTTCATCTGTAACAATGCCGATATCAAGACGCTCTTGTTCTAGTTCTCTGAGTAAATCCTGTTTTGTATCATAAGCACTTTTCAATGAAGCGTAGCTTTGGGTTGCCTGATTGTAAGCTGCTTGGTATTGTTTTAATTGTTCTCTTGCTAATTGCCTTTCTTGTTCAGCAATAATCAATTGTTCTTTTAATTTGACAATAAGATCCGACTCACCTTCTTCTATATTACCAGATGAGATTAAGGCTGCATAAGATAAATAAGTTTTACGCTGTAATAATTCTCTTAAAGCATATAATTTTTGTTCTAGCAATGTCTGTTGTTTAATTAACGCATCGTACTCAGCTAAATTAAAATCTGCCTCTAGTGGATCTGATTGTAATGCATCAATAATGATGGATAATTTATCAAGTGTAGCTTTATGCTGCTGTAAAAACTGTCTTGATTCTTGTGCTTCTAACTCTTTTTCTTTTAATTCTTCTAACTGATAAACTAACTCATCATTTTCTAGTAAATCTACCTTCGTCAAGAGACGATTCAAGATTGTGATCTGCTCTTTTAATTTATCAAAATCCTGTTTTTGTTGCTGATGCTTGAATTGATGATCACGTAAAGCTCGCTCATCATCGTTTTGTTGTTGCTGAAGTGCTGCGATTTTCTCTTCAGGATTTGCTAAAAAAACAACACCTAAGTGCTCTCCAACAAATTGACTGACTAACTGAATAAGTCGTTGGGTTTTTTGTAGGTCAAAAGAAACGATTGCATATGCTTCATTACTTTGCTCTCTCTGTTCGCTTAATTCTAAAAGCCTTTTTTCACGCGCAGCATTACCAAAAAGAGGATTAGCTGGAAAACGAGAATACCGCCATTGATTATCAGCGGCTTTAACTAGTACCGCATTTTCTAGTTCCTCTTTGATAAAAACACTGTCATCAAATGAAGTGGGATCTCCTTCTATAAGATATAAATCGTCAGGACAATCCGTAACTTCATCTAATTGTGGTCTTATTTCACTCAAATTAGGTACAACAATTGCATGTCTTGCTGGACCATATAGCGCCGAAAAATAAGGGGCATCATCTAGAGAAATATCATCATAAATTTCAGAAAGCAAAACTCCACCAAATTTTTGTGCTAATTGCAATAAATGTTGTTCATCACTACCATTAGCTTGACTCAAACTCTCTATCTCTTGTTCGATTTGCTCTTTTTGACTGTTAATCTTCTCTCTTTTTAAATTTAATTCCCGTTCAGCATTAATCAGCTTTTGCATATAAGCTGTTATCTCATTAGAGGACTCTAAGCTTTCATCTATTTGAGACGTAATTACATTTAATTGCTCTTGAGCGAGTAGCCAAGTCGGTGCAAATCGTCTTTGTTCCTGAATTTGAAGTTTGATATGCTCAATATTTTGTTGTATTTCGATACGTTTTTCATTTGCATCAGTCACCGAATCTTCTAGTGCTAGCATCATAGACTCGGCATTTTCAATATATTCAGCAATTTCGCTGCCTGTTAAACGCAATTCATATCTTTGGTTAAAATCGGATAGATGGCGCGAAGCTTCTTGCTTTTGTTGTAATTTTTGTTGAATTTCATTAATTCGCTGATGTAAATGTGTTAGTTGCTCAGCGTAATGTTGATGCTGGATTTGTGTTTGTAAATATTTTTTACCAACTTGATAGGCGTCTTTACGACTTACGCCCTCTTCTATTGAACAAACATATTGATATGCCTGCTCAAATTGCCCTGAACTGGCTTCACTTAAGCGCTTTTTCTGCTCATACCCAACTAACTTTTGAGTGATCTCTGTGAGTTGTTGACTGATGGATTTAAAATGAATTTCCGCATCACTTACAGACATTTCAGGATCAGAAAAAATTGTTCTGACTTTTTCCAAAGCTTCTAGCGCTTGTTGATATTGAATAACTCTTGTTTGCTGTGCGTCTAAAGCTTGTTGGAAATCAGCCAATTGTGACTTCAATGAATCGACTTCTTCTTCCTTTTGGCGCGTGCGTTCTTCACACTCAAATTGATGAGCTTGTGCCATATCAACACTTTCTGCTTGTTCCTCTAAGCGAAAAAGTAGCTCTTCTGACTCTTCACTAAATCGTTCAATTTTTTCTTGATGCCTTAGTGCATTTTGGACAAGAGATAAATGATCGGCTGCGCTTTGTGCATCTATTTCTAAGTCCTTTTCTAGCTCAGTAATTTCATGTAAGGCTTTAGCCAATTCAACTTGCTTATATTGTTCATTAATAAAAGTTCTTTTGCTATTAGCAAGTGTCTGTCTTAAGTGTAGTGCATCTTCAATATAAATTTTTCGTTCATTTAGGTGGCGCATATAATCCGCAGCGACATACTGGGTCGATTCATCAATAAGGTGCTTAAATAAATCTCTGTCTGATTGAGTCACTCGAATTGCTTCAAGGGTCATCCTATTTTCTCGCAGCGCGGATTCCATATCTGAGAAGGCTTTTCTAACACCACTATTTTCTGGTAATAAATAATCTCTTAATGAACGAGTAATGGCACTAGAGATCCCCCCATACAATGATGCCTCTATCAATCGATAAAATTTACTCCTATCACTACTGCTCCGAAGGCGTTTAGGTAAAAGACCTAAATCAAACATAACTGCATGATAGTCTGTAATCGCATTAAATTGTTTGAAAATTATCCCGTCTTGTGCTTCACATTTATCTTTTAATTCTGGCAGTGCTAAAATTCTAGCCTGAGATTCGGAGACTTTTTCAGTAAACCACTCTGTTGGAACAATCGATGTAGGCAAGCCTTGTAGAATAAAAGACTTAATATCTACTTTCTTGTCTCTACCAGCCACTTGCTGGAGTCTTACTCCTGCTATTACACGTTGATTTCTAGAATTTACTGTTTCAAGTAACGCATAACAAACACCTGGTTTCAATTTACCATGAAGCCCTCTATCTCTAGAGCTCGAGGTGGCGCCTGCCTCTGTAGTATTCCTAAAATGAAGGAGGGTTAAGTCAGGAATAAGTGCCGTAACAAACGCAGCCATAGTCGTCGACTTACCTGCGCCATTTCCTCCTGAAAGAGTAGTAACTAATTCATCTAGGTCGAAAGTTCTGGCAAAGAATCCATTCCAGTTGATCAGCGTTAATGATTTGAATTTACCACGTTGAATCATTCTTTTGCCTCACTTTCATCAAATTCATTATCATCATCCTCATTAAGCTCTTCATCAAATGCCAAAGCCAAATTATCGTCTTCTTGGATTAGATCTTCTGGGGTATCCTGTTTTTCATTATTTTGCATCACATCATCTAGGTCATCATCATGATTTTGTTCAAGCTTATCATCCTCAATGTGATTTTCTTTATTTGCATGAGTTGTCGCAATCAAGGTTTGTTCTGTTAATGAGATGGCTTCACCATAGCGTATCAGTCGAAGTTGAGCTGCAATAGGATCATCTCCTGTACGTACATCAGCCCCAAATCTAAACACTGACTCACTTATCGTATACTTAGACGTGTCGTTTCCTAAAAATCTGACCATGCCTAAACGGCGTAAACGATTTAAAGCAGATCGCAGTTTTTCTTGTAATTTTTGTCTATCTAAATCAGATCCTGTAGAACGATTATTAATAAGTTTTAATAATTTTTGCTCATCAGATAATGTTATAAGTTCTTCATATAAATCATTATATGTAAATATACCGTTATTAGCTAAACGTTCAGGACTTAGATAAAGATAGCAAAGCACCTTACCAACCAACATTTCTAGCTCAGATAAAACAGACCTTGGGATCAATGTTGTAGAACGTGGTCTTAAATAAAAAAAACCCTCAGGTGCACGCAATAACTCAACGGCATATCTGGCATAAAATTCTTCTAACTCATGTTGGTAATCCATCAAATACGCGTGGTTTTCCAATTCATCCACACTAATATGCCTTCCTGCTCTGAGTTGACTGTCAAGTAAAGGAAAAATAGGGTTCATTAAAGCAAGCATTAATTTAGGCGTCATCACTTGATTAGGTGTATGATCTAAAGGGACATTAGGTGGTACATCAAAAGAATCATTCATTTCGTTATTATTACTCTTCATCAATATGCAATTTGTTGTATATTTATTTAGGCCAAAATAGCTTTTATCTTATTTTTTGACTATATACTTTATAGATGATAGCCAAATACCTAAAATTTATCAGTCGCCAATACGCTCGTGAAAATATGTAATTGTATTCGCTTGAACTTTAGCCCCATAGTCATTTATATTTTGCCACTTAGCTGCAATACCGATAAGATCGTCCGTCGCAATACCTAAACGAACCGCCTCATCCACAATAATTCTGGCCAGATCAAAATGACTCTTTTTAGGGTGTTGAGTTAGATAATCTGATAAAATCTCAGCTAAATTAATTGGTTTATTTTCATTTGGGTATCGAGAAAGCTTTGCTTGAATCATGCCACTTAATTGTTCTTTTATCGAATCAAATGTTTCAAACTCAAGCTCATCAGGGAGTTCTCCCGTTACTTCATCTTCACGAAGTGCTAACTGTTCATCTCGCATGTCATATAATCTGTCAGCATAAACAGATGTCAATGCCCACGGGGCATCAAAGTAACGTTGAATAGATTGCCTTAAGCGAGAGGCAAAAACTCTATTTTTGTCTAAATCAATTGCGGTTCTAATAAATTTATGTACATGCTTATCAAATCCAATCCATAAATCAATTGACTGTTGACCCCAGCTAATGATTCTGTCCAGTTTATTCTGTAACTCAAAAATCAATTTATCAATCAAATTTTGGCCTGCAATCAAAGAATGATTAGGTTCAATTAATAAGGCATCTTGAATAGTTAAAAGGTGTGTTTGCAATTTATCCGCTGCAGCTTCTAGCGTGTCTTGCAGTTCACGTAAAGTATTTGACGTTTCTGCCAGTAATTTTTCGGAACTCGCCATAGCGCTTTGCCAATTTTGGCTGAGTAATTGTGCAATTTGCTCTTTTACAGTTTGCTGTTGCTCATCTAGCATACGCTGTGATAAATCAATACTATCAAAGATTTCAGCAACTGAATATTTCAAAGGGGCGTACACATGTCTATGCCAATGGAATTCGTCTCCTCCTTCATGAGCAGAATCTGCAGCACGTTTCAGTTCATGCGCCACAACAGCTAATTGCATAGACAATTTTAATGTTGAAAACTCTCTTTGACGAATATAGTACTCGCTTATCCCTATACCTAATGGAGTTAACCTATAAATGGCATTGCCTTCAATAACTTCACTGACAAATCGATTAAGTAGCCGCTGTTTAACCATGTCATTTATGGCATTATTAGCACGTAAATTTATTGTTTCATCCGCAAGAGCAAAACTTTGGCTCACATGGCGAAAAACATCAATTAAATCGCCTTCACCCAGTTCCCCATCAATTCGTTCAGCATTTAACGTAGCTAGCGCCAACAAAAAAACAAGTCGCTCTTGAGGCAACTGAATAGAAAAATCATGTTTTTGTGCCCAGTCAACTAGTTCTGGGATACTATGGCTCATTTCACTCATATTGATGCGCTTTTTTAGGCTTATTTTTTAGAATACGACTTGTTTTTTTTAGATTCTGCCATTAGGTGAATATAACGACCTAATTGTACATAAGGTATTTCACGACAATAACGTCTTTCAAGTGCTAATAATGCTTCAAATTCCGTTTCCCGTTGCTTAGGAAAGTGAAGATAATCATGAAAAACACGTACGCCCGTTTTATGAAAAATATCAAAACCTGATTCATCAAGCATCTTTTCAACCTGACTTAGAGACAATGGATATAAAGGTACTAATGAGTGTTCTACACGCTTGACTTCACCTTTAAGTAATGCTTTGAAATTACCCATAATGGCATTTCTAAAAAATGCGGCATCCGCATTATAAAACATTAAAGACATAGAACCATCGTCAGACAATATGTCATATAAACTTTCAATAAAAGGCGCAGGTTTAGCAATCCACTCTAATACAGCATGACACACCAGTAAATCGGCTTTTTCAGATAAATGATGTCCAATAGATTGCGCTTCTAAATGCAAAAAATCAATTTTATCACCTACCCCTGCTTCTTGTGCTTTTTGTTCAGCAATCTTTATCATCTCATGAGATATATCACAAAAAGTCACTTTATGGCCCATTAAAGCCCAATTTATCGCATTTCTTCCATCGCCGCCACCGGCTTCCACTACATGAAGATAGCCTTTTTTTTCAATAATATTTTGCGCTCTGTCTGAGTCATACCACAAAGAGAGATCTTCGTTAACAATTGACTGACGGATAGCTCCTTTGGTTGTCCCATAAATATTTTTACAAAATCTATGGGCCAAATCATCAAAATTACGATCGTAGTCTGTAGATGCACTTAAAATACTTGGTGCACTGAAGTCGCTTAGCTCTTTATCGTTACTCTGCATCGGCCATTTTAACCCAAGTATCTCTCAAACCGACTGTTTTATTAAACACAGGTAACTCATTTTCTTTTATATCTTTGTCTAGACAAAAATATCCTTCTCGTTCAAATTGAACAGCTTCCTGGACTTTTGCATTTAGCAAAGATTTTTCGATAAGTCCATATTTAATTTCTAACGAATTAGGATTTAATGACGCGACAAAATCATCCGCTGCTGCTGGATTTGGTACCATAAATAATCGGTCATAAAGATTAAATTGAGCTTCAATTGCATAGGAATTAACCCAATGAATTACTCCTTTAACTTTTCTACCATCTACTGGATCTCTACCTAAGGTATCAGCATCATAAGAACAATAAATTGTCTCTATTTCACCCGCATCATTCTTTTGTACACGATTAGCTTTTATGACAAAAGCATTACGCAATCTGACCTCTTTACCAAGCACAAGGCGTTTGAAATTTTTGTTTGCTTCTTCTTTAAAATCTGCCTTATCAATATATATAATCGAGGTAAACATACCATCTCGTTGGCCTAATTCTGGACGGTTAGGATGATTTGTTAACTTAATCGGTATCTCTTTGTCTAAATTTTCAATAACTACTTTAACTGGGCTGAGTACTGCCATCGCACGAGGTGCATTCACATTAAGATCTTCTCTGATGCAAGCCTCTAACGCACTCATCTCAACAGTATTTTCCTGTTTTGTAATACCAATTCTATTGCAAAATTCTCTAATTGATGCGGCTGTATAACCCCGTCTTCTTAATCCAGAAATGGTTGGCATACGAGGATCATCCCACCCAGCAACATGTCCTTCAACCACTAATTGATTTAATCGACGCTTTGACATTACAGTGTACTCTAAATTTAAACGAGAAAATTCATATTGTCTTGGGCGACTTTCAATGCTTATATTATCAAGTACCCAATCATACAATCTACGGTTATCTTGAAATTCTAATGTACATAATGAGTGGGTAATACCTTCAAGTGCATCACTGATACAATGCGTGAAATCATACATAGGGTAAATACACCAAGTATTCCCAGTTTGGTGATGTTCGGCAAATTTAATACGGTAAATGACAGGATCTCTCATCACGATAAAATTAGATGCCATATCAATTTTTGCTCTGAGGCAAGCTTTACCTTCAGCGATTTTGCCCTGTTTCATCTCAGCAAATAGAGACAAATTTTCTTGAATACTTCTCTCACGATAAGGACTATTTTTACCAGGTTGCGTCAAAGTACCACGATATTCACGAATTTCTTCAACAGAAAGCTCGTCGACATAAGCTAACCCTTTTTCGATTAATTCCACAGCGTAATCATGCAACTTTTGAAAATAATTTGATGAGTAAAGTACGTCGCCATCCCACTTAAATCCAAGCCAATTAACATCTTTCTTAATAGACTCGACATATTCAATGTCTTCTTTCACCGGATTCGTATCATCAAACCTTAAATTACATTTACCTTGATAATCTTGAGCTATCCCAAAATTTAAACAAATGGATTTAGCATGCCCTATGTGCAAATAGCCATTCGGCTCTGGAGGAAATCTTGTCTGTACATGGTCATGTTTTTTAGTTTTTAAGTCTTCATCTATGATTTGACGGATAAAATTAGTCTGACGAATTTCGTTTTCACTCATGTTGATTTACCTTGCAAGCAATGTTTACAGCCTAAATATTGGCTTAGTATGTTTAAACTGATTCTTCTTTTCTAAAAGAATGTTAAATTCTTATTACTGATTAATTTTAGTTCAAACTGTTTAATATGGATGATTTACAAAAATCACCTACAAAACAAAAATCTATTATTTCTCGTAGTCAAAATCGATTAGCCATTTTCTGTTGACAGTATAAAATCGCTTAACATAATTTAATAATAAGATACTATAATAACACGTTAAGGAGCTAATTTAAATCCGCCGAACGCGCATTTATAAAAAAGGTATTTCCAATCGTGATAAGATTTATACACTACATGCCTATTTGCATATATGCAATATGACTCATAACTATTACGATTTAAAGATAATTTAGCCGAGTTTATCAACTTTTTACTTTTAATTGAATTTGAATGATTGGCTTTAGTTTTAGAATAGGTAAGCAAGAAAAGAATTAAATGTGGGATATAGCTAATTCAGCGTAGAATTTATCCATTGATTGTCTAATGAAATTTCATTCGTGATTGTAAGGAAATAACACGTCTAAATACTCAATTTTTCCAGTAAAGAAATGAGAAAGAGCGCAGCGAACTTTCCCATTTTCATTAATTTAGGACCTTTTGAATGCTTAGGTAGAATTTCAAAAACTTAAAATATGGAGCCCTTTTCTAAACTGTGCGTATGACAAGAACGACACATCGAACGATAACGTTCATTACCCCCAATTTGTATTTGTTCATGCCCTAAATCAATACTACCATCTTCAAAATACCTAACAACATGGGTAGCTTTTTTGCCACACCGACAGATGGTTTTCACTTCCTTTAAACTGTCCGCATTCGCCATGAATACAGAGGATGCAGGAAAAGCTTGTCCTTTGTAATCATTTCTTAGGCCATATAATATGAACGCTTGTTCGGCAAAAACAGAATAGTTTAATAGATCAATAGCCTGAGGAACGCTTAAAAAATGGACTTCATCAACTATAACAATATCAGGTTTTTCCGATAAACCACTTAATAGATCTGATATTTTATCCTCTGGACTGACTAAGTAACATTCTTGATGTAATCCAACTCGCGATGCAATAACCGCCTGATTACCAATCCGCGTATCAATACTTGGTTTAATAATAATAGAGGTTAATCCTTGCTCTCTATAGTTAAAAGCCGCTTGCAAAAGTAAAGTCGTTTTGCCCGCATTCATGGTTCCATAATAAAAAGTTACTTTACTCATATTTAGTTTCACTATAGTTGGTTGAAATATCAATACCCCTTCCCTTAAATATTTTGATCACAGCAAGAATGAGCAATGCTAAAAATACCAATGACCCCAATATAGTCGCACTGGATTAATTGAAATAAATGAGCTCTTAAATACGCTCGTTCTTTCTTCGAATCAATAACATAAAAGCTACAAACTCATTTAGGTGTCGAGAGTATAAAGAGGGAACATAAAAAGATCAATAGAGTAAAAAATGGATGTTTAATATCATTGCGTAATCTACTTATACTCACATCATAAGTAAGAGTGAGTTAAAAACTTAATTTCTTTATCGATATTAATTCTAGATTTCGGTAATAGATAAGTAATTTAACTCTATCTATTACCTCAGATAAGATTTCTCTAAAAAACCCTTACTTAAAAATAAGCATTTTATGTAAGGGTAACAGAAAAGTTTTTCTCTTAATTAATAAAGTTGTCCAGGTGTTTGGTTGTGGGGTCCACTAGTACAACGTTTTCCTTTTTTGACAAGTTCCCCTTTATGATTAATTAAATCAACATAAGCACATACATCATACTCATCTATTGAACCATAGACTGGGTAATGGTATGTATACCCTTGCCAACTACCTTCTACAGGGACATCTTGATAAACAAAACTAACCGTTTGATCAAGCGTAGCGCCAGTTGATCTATTAACCAATTTTAATTTAACAGGGGGCATCTGCGTTACAGAAAATAATGGCGCAGTTGAATCTACCCAATCGATATATACATATTGAATTTTGTAATTTGGAAATAAAGGATTTTTTCCTAAATTAAATTTCATCCAACCAGTACCATCTTCATAGCCATCAAAAACAGATTCAAATGTTTTAGTCTTCGTATTACCTTGAATGTTATTCGCATCTTGGGCAATTACCTCGACTTTTAACACTTTACCAGCATCTGCTGCTTGAGGAGTAAATGTTTTGGTTTGATTTCCATTTTTTATATTATTCAAATACCAATTTATTATACTCTTATCAGTCGATTGGCTACCTGGGATAAAATCAAAATTCACTGTTGTTGCTTTATCCATTTCAGGTCTCGCTGTACTAGTTCTCAACTCACTGATTGCGGGCGCTTTATAGGTCACACTATTTGATGAAAGTATCGTTTCTCCTATTCTTCCTGTTTGATCTTCAGGAATAATTCGAAGCGTTATCGCTTTACCAACATCTTTAGTCATTACGGTATAAGCATTAGCACCATTAACTTGTCCAGAGAGATCGGTTAATCTACCTGATTTTAGTATGTCACTTCCGTTAGCTAACCATTCATAGCGGCTATTGTTTTGGCTAATAGAATTGTTCACTATGGTATAACTCCCAGTGATAATTGCACTGGTTTCAAATGTTTCTTGAATTGTTAGCGCCCCTATTTCTGGACCACTCTCAGGAACTTCAATAGATGCATAAGCCGTGTCACCTTCAATTTCATTCGTATCAATTGCCCTTACAGCAAGAGAAATTGTCTTACCGACATCTTCATTTTTCACTTCATAAGGCCCAACTTGACCCGTTATGCTGATAGATTCTTCCTGGGTTCTTGTATTACCATCATCTGTTATCCAACTAAATTTAGATGCATCAGAGCCGGGGTTAATATAGTCCCCTTTAACAAATCGGTATGTTGCAGTAAGAATGCTTCTTTCTTTAATCGGCATTTCATTACTATTTATTTGTAGTTCCACAATACTAGGTGGCGCTTTTATCATTAATGATTCAGTCGTTAAATTCACATCATTATGATACATATACCGTCCATTATAAGGCCTTAACGTTAAACGATAAGTTTCTCCAATTTGAGCCTCGGTAAGTTCTGGCAGCAAAAATTCATTATGCCCTAATACCCGATTATCGCCAGCAGGTTTAGAGTTAATAGTCAAATTAGGACTAGTGGTTTGCGGATAAAATTCATAGACGGTTCGATTTTCTGCATCTAATGGATTAGAGGTTACTAAACTATTAAATCCATAGATAACTTTTATTGTTTCACCCGCCTTTAGTCTTCCTTCTAGATGGGCATAATTAATAAAACCGCCTTCTAGCATATTTGATTTTAAATTTGGCATACTATATTGGAAGCCATCACTTGGTAAATATGCTACTCTTTGACTCACTAGAACTCGATTTTTAGGCAATGGTTTTACACAATCTCTGGCTGGCGTTTTATTTACGTCCATAAGACAATTAAAATCTAAATGGGCTGCATTTTGAATTACACTAGCATCGAGCGTGTCCTTATCAATCCCTGAGTATTTCTCAATAAATTGTGGATAAGCAGAGATAAGAATGCCATCTGTGCTACTGTTGTTATTCATCCACTCGCTACCCGGTTTTTCATCGAGTAATGTTGTGGGTCTATTAGACGGTAATTGTCCCCAAATTCTAGAGACAGCAACAGGTACTTTAATCTCTCTTCCATGATCTGGACGTCCAGTTTTTGTCTTAGGGGTAAAAATAAAACCAGGTTGTGCTAGCCATCTTATTTGAGTTGGGTTGTAAGGTATTCGAGCAGCACTAATATATTGGTTGCCTATACCAGAAAATTTAATACCCTCAGGGTTATCCTTAGGTGTTAAGGGCTCTGGTTTTAACTCTGGAATAGGTCTGACATCTTCCCAACCATCAACATCTGACCAAATTTGTGAAGAAAGTTCTGAAATTTGATTAAATTTTTGCTCAAACTCATTCCAATCTCTGGTATTGCCTTGATAAATAGGATTCGTATAAAAGTCATTCACCATGGCTTTTAATGTATTTATTCTCGCATCAATCGGTTCAACCATGAACCATTCAATTTGATTAGCTTCTATATCACAACTGTCTTCTTCTGCATCTGCAATCCAAAAAAGCGGTCTAAAAAACTTGAACTTTTCACCTGCATTGTTCGAATTATTGGGAAATATAGGAAAACCCACTGAATTTTTCAGTGCATTTAACTGAGCAATTTCGCTCATATCATTATTACTGTACTGACAAAAAGCATCGGGTAGATATACATAACCGCCACCTCCACCGATTAAAGCCATTGGTAATGCACCCTCCATCTGTTGATTAGATGTTGCTTGCATGTAATCTAAATAGTAGGTTAATTGGCTATCTGTTTGTTGGTCTTGATAACTAGTTATTGCTGGTTCGTATTGCGCACCTATGGATCGAACGTAAGGTGGTCTTCCTAATTGAACGACACCACCAGCTGTACTTAATTCACCACTGTTGAGTTCATCAGAGGGGTTTCTTGCTGCTTTTTGTCCTAAATTATTTTCTGCAGTTGTATCAAAATCACCTGCAGAAAGAGGCGGATTCTGCTTAAAGAAATAAAATAGATCCCATGCATATAATTCTGGACCTAATTTAGGAACCCCATACGATGTTGTTGGAGTTATCGAAAAGGCTATTCTTTTACCTAATGCTTCTTCTGGAACTTTCATTGCATCCAGAGTATTTAAACTGATGAGCTTATCCTTCAATGGGGAGTAACTATGTGTTTTTTGGTAATCACGAGCCTCATTGCTGCCTACTTTTATGATATTTGCTTCTGGCACAGGGGTAATAGTTAAATCAGACCAAATAAGATCGTCTCGCCAAGGTACGATGTCATCTACAAGATACCATTTTATTTTTACACCATTATTAGGTCGGGGATCACAAATATCTTCATCTGTATCGACAAAATCAAAATGATTTAGATATGGGCTTAATGAATTTACTCCTGGATCATTTCTAAGAGTCGCTAATTCTTCTCTATTCAATGAACAGAATAGATCTGGGATATAGACAATACTTCCGATAGTCAGACTTTTGGTAACATTATCATCAAGAAAAGTATATGGGAACTTTTTATCCACATTGTCCGTTGAAATTTGTGTTAATAACTCAGCTCCGACAGACTGAAAGTAAGGATAGTAGCCTTGAATTTTATGATTAGGTACTTCCTTTTTAATGATTTCCCCAAAAGAAATGTTTTGCGTCAATAAAAATACCACACTGAGTATTAATTTAACCGAAATAAAAGAATAATCATTCTTTTTATTGACAAATTTTAACAACATAAAGACTCCATTTTTATCCATTTAAGCCAGCTAAAAAAACAAAACCAATAACTGCCATTACAGATTACAATTCACTAGAATAAGTAAAAATGCATTAGATTATGTAATAATACTCAATCCAATGCATATACTCTAATTGATCAACCCTGCGATTGATCTTTATCAATTTATCTCTTTTAAAGCTAAGGAACCTTTCTACACCAAGCTTTTTCAAAAGCAGTTTTATTGTTTGATGAGGTAACGCCCTGCAGATATACACATACTTCTTTTGCTCTGTAACTTTTTACATTGATTGACTTCCCTACTCCATACTCAGTGTTTGATCCACTTCTTACTATTGTGCCAGAAGCAATAGGAGTGGCAATACCGGTAATTCTCCACTCATAATTTACCGATTTTGCTATCGAGTCGAGCGGCCAACCTAAATTTGCAATAGCACTGCCTTGAGTAATATT
Source organism: Thorsellia kenyensis (assembly GCF_042432445.1). Lineage (NCBI taxonomy): Bacteria > Pseudomonadati > Pseudomonadota > Gammaproteobacteria > Enterobacterales > Thorselliaceae > Thorsellia > Thorsellia kenyensis. The sequence goes on from NZ_JBHLXE010000100.1 coordinate 108,706, forward strand.
TATGAATTGGCCCGTACCTTGTGAATCCATCAACCAGTAATCTGTGCCTAACTGCGGGAATACAACCGGTTTCGTAAAGGTAATAGTTTTAGCAATTCCCTCAATTTGATTACCATCTCTAGGAACTACGGTCACCGAAATTTGTTTACCGCTACTGTCTTCTAGGAAACTGAAAGCTTGTGTCATTGCTAATTCAGCTTTAAATACTCCAGCAACAGACCAGCTAGCTTTTGATGTATTTGTACTATTGCTTCCTTTAATAAAATCAGCACTCAACACATAACTACTATAGTCTGGAATTGAAAAACTTTGATCTTTTATAGATTTTAGGTTTACCTCTGGCGCAATATACACGACTGTATTAGACGAATACACTTGTGTGCCTGTCTTACCATCTGAAGATTTAGGAGTCATTCGTAAACTGATAATTTTCCCCGCATGTTCAGTTTTAATCACAAAAGCGTTTACTCCAGATAATTTACCATTAGGCGAATTTACTGCCCCAGATTTTACAACTGCTCCATTCGCTAACCACTCATAATATGAAACATCTTTAGCATCAGTATTTGCTTCATGACTGAAATCATATTGTGCAAGCACTTCAGCACTGGTTTCAAAATTAGCAAAAATAGATAAAGAACTGATCACTGGTTTTTCTGAAATTACACCAGTAACAGTACTGATTTGTACTTTATTACCACCAAGTGTACCTAGATTATCTTTAGCAATAACTTCCATGGTGACAATTTGTCCAGCATAATCTTCTACTACGTCAAATTCAGGTGCTATTTCAGACATTTTAATTGTAGAAGACTGCTTTAGAGCACTACCAACATACCAATTAACAGTAGAGGCATCTGAAGCACCCTCTATAAAGTTTTGGAATTTATAAGTCCCAGCAATTTTGCTTCCACTGCTTACCTTGTCAACAACAACACCATTAAGCGTAATTTTTGGTTCTGAAACGCGCGGGGGCTGTTGTACATTTTTTGTCTGAGCTGTAGCAAAATTACCTTCTTGTAAATTACCATTTCTTGCGATAACTTTAAGTGTGATCACTTGTCCAACATCCGCCTCTTTTACTGTATATGTTGGTACATTTCTTGAAGCACCAACATCACCTTGTTGTTGAACTTGATTATTTACAATCCACTCGTAGCGTGATTTATCCCCAGGAATGGTTCCAGCATTAAATACATTATAACTGCCTGATAATTCGTGCCCAGGGAAAATTGAATTTGCATCATTAAGATAGATGATGAAGGCCTCATCAATAAAAGGTGGGATATAAGCAGATATAACAGGACCTTTGCTATTAGATGCAGTCAACGTGTTACCATTTATCTTATTTCCATCGGTTGCTGTCGCTGACAAACTGACCGTTTTACCAATATCATCAGCACTTAATCTATACTCATCATCAATAGGAAGGGTTTCATCTAGAACACCATTGATTGACCAATTGGCCATAGAACGATTTAATTGATTATTGCCTGGTTCGAAAGCATACAAAGCACTCAATGCATTTCCTTCAACAGCTTCCCCCGCAATCGATAAAGAGCTTAATTCTGGTGCCACATAAATGAGATTATTAGAGACAACAGAAGTTCCTACAAGCCCATTAGCATTTTTAGGTAATATTTCAAGAGTAATTAACTTACCTACCTCTTCTTGTGTTACCGTAAATCTTTGAAGGCCTTCTATTTTTGCTGGTTCTGCTATAGGCTGAAACTCTCCTATAGATTTACCATCAACAAGCCACCTATATTCAGATCGATCTAAGCTCGAATCATTTTGCCCTATAGAAATATCATATGAACCAATAATATTTAATCCTTGCGCAGGTTCAAAAGCAATCTCAACCCGACTCACTGAAGGTCGTTTACTCACAGTTAATTTCATTTGCTCTTTATCGTTATTACCTAATACGCCTGCCCCATCCTTGGCCTGCATTGAGAGGGTAATAACTTGCCCTACATCCTCTTCTTTAATCTCATAAAGGAGAGGATCAATTCCTATAATACCATTTTTTATATCATTCTCTGTAGACCAACTAAAGGTTGAGGCATCTACAAGACTTTGTGAACCTGCTTGGAACTGATAAGTCGCAGTTAGAATATCATTAGGTAGCAAGAAACCTGCTTGTTGTTGCTCTAAAATGTCAATAGATAAAATATCAATATTGGGAGGCACAATAGTAAATTCAGGGACCATGTAAGTGGTCGATTTTGTTTCCCCAACAACCCCAGCAACATCTTTAGGTATAACTGTTAACGTAAGAACTTTACCCGATTCACTTTTGTCTATTGATAACTCAGGTAGCCTGATTCTTCCTTCACCACGAGTTGAATTATTTAGGTTCGGTGTACTCAATCCCGTCCAACTATAAATAGAATCATTAGCTGGATTACTCGATTTACCCTCTACAAAGGTATATTCACCTATTACTCTCACGTTCCAAGGATAATTAGCCTCGATCGTTGGTGTTATAATCAAGTTTTCAACTTGAGGCGGCTTGATTATATTGGGCGTAAACGCCTCGGCATTATTTCCTTTATTATTTAGATCATCATAAGCCACCATATACAATTTAATCACGTTACCGGCATCATCAGGAGAAATTGTATACGTGATATCACCCGCTTTTACACCTTTGATGGTTTGTGAGGGTGCCACCCATTCATAGGTAGATGCATCCACATTACTCTGAGAGCTTGGGGTAAAACGGTATTGAGCTTTTATGATATCATTCACATAAAAGGCACCATTTCGGTTACTATTGGTATTAACTATCTCTAAGAACTCTATTTTAGGTGGATTTTGTTGTGTAGCAGCGTTAATTGTTGCCGTTTTAATATCACCGGCAAACCCAACACCATCTTTAGGAGTCATAGTTAATGTAATTAATTTACCTGCATCATTTTCTGTTAATGCAACCATCACAGGTGAATTATTTATAACATTTCCATTTACTGGTGAAGACAGCCCACTCCACTGATAAGTAGAGTTATTCTCAGGTTTAATGCTATTGCTAGGAATATAATCATAATCTGCCGTTAAAATAACTTGATAAGGTGTTTTATTACTCACAACATTCGCATTAATCACTAGATTTTCAATCTGAGGTGGTGTAACAAATTGGAAGCTATCATAACCAGGTTCCCCGACTTGATCCGCACCGTCTATTGGAGTCACTTTCACAGAAACGGTTTTACCTACTTCATTAGGACCAAACGTTAAACTACTTCTATCCGATGGAATACTGTTGCCTGTCCACGTAAAGGTAGAGTTATCATTGGCGTTACTTGTGATCCCAGCAAAAAAATCATAGTCAACATATATGGAACCAAAATAGAATGGCGTCATGACTTCTGTAGCTATTTTTATTTCCACATTCTCTACAGATGGTGGAGTTGGATTAATTTGATACGTTGCTGAATCAACTGCACCTTCCCTATTGAGGCTATTAATTGGTAAAACTTCAAATGTGATCACTTTTCCTAAATGTTCAGCCGTCAAATTAAACGTTTTAGATTGAGTGCTTACCTCCATGCCATCAACTAAAAACCGATAAGTAGATCTGTCTTCAGTATTGCCAGGTATTCCTGTATTGATTTCATAACTAGCTGTTAGGGTAGCTGTATAGCTTGGGGCGTAAATTTCATTGGTAGAATTAATTTTTATATTATAAACGTAAGGAATAGCATCAGAAATAAGAATATTATCTTCATCTGCATTGCCCACAAGATTATTCGAATCTTTTGCCTCTACACGCAATGTCATCAATTTACCCACATCATCAGAGCTGACTGTATAATTATTGACACTACCTGAAACAGAAATAGTTTGAGTTTCCATATTCCCCCATTGGTATACAGAGGCATCGCTACCTGGATTTGGGGTAACCGCTGGTTCAAAATCATAAGAGCCCTTAAGTACACTGCCTAGTGTAACTAACCCACTATCACTCGAGATACTTACATTCTTTACCTGTGGTGGTGTAATCTTAGGAAGATCTTTGGTATTAGCAACTGCAATAAAATTACCTCTGTCTAAGCCATCAATGGCTATTACAGCAATTTCCATAACTAATCCTGCTTGTTCAGGTGTCAATGGAGGTAAATCAAATTCATTAAGGCCAATCTTTCTATTGCTCCCTGCATAAGGAGATCTTCGTTTATTAATTGCTTGTATTGCCTGTCCTTCAGGCTTAAATTCATAAAGTGAATTATTTACTAAGCTATTGCCATCAAAAATGTTATCTGTTGGTATAAAATTATAGCTTACTTTAAGAACCTCACCCTTGCCAATAAATCCACTTAATTTTAACTCTGTGATTAAAGGCTCTTTATTCCCAAGATTATTCAGAGGGGATACAGATGAATCTGACCCAAGACTTCTCATATTTTTTTGAGAGGCGTTATTTGGGCTAGGGATCTCATTTGTACAATCTTGAGTCGGGATTTTTTTCTCATCAAACAAACAAGTGAAATTAACAAACGAGACATCTTCAAATTGATTAATTTGAATACTGTCTGAACGTAAAGATAGACCCAAACCAATAACCTGAGGATAAGCACTTATCAACTGCCCTGATCCACTTGCATTCCCTTCGTTCATCCATTGACTTGACGGATTTGCGTCTTCTACTGAAAGAGGACGACTTGACGGGTTTTGCCCCCATAATGTTGAAGCAACATAAGGCACTTTAATTTGTCTTCCTGTATCGGGTTTCCCAGATTTTGTTTTAGGAGTGAAGATGAAGGCTGGTCTCGCTAATAGGAAAATCCGCTTGTAATCTTGAGGCATTCTAACCGCACTGAGAAAATTGCCCCCTACAGCATCAAAATTAAATTTGTTATAGTCATCAGGATTTTGTTGCTTGCTCCCCGGTAAGATTACTTCTGGTGTTAAATAGGGGACTACCTGAACATCATCCCAAGACTTAACTTCTTTCCAAATGTCATGACTTTCGGCTATTAAATCAGAACGGAAATTCGCAGGTAAATCTGGATTGCTTTCTGAACTGGCATCAGGAGATTCTACTAGATAATTTAAACGCCAGTACTCTTCAACCTTTGCTTTAAAATCTTTAAAGCGCTGACTTTTAGGCTCAACAATAAACCATTCGATTTGATTTGATTCAATGTCACAGCTGTCTTCATCCGCATCGGCAATCCAAAAATAGGGTCTTAAATATTTTAATTTACCTGCATTCGTATTTAATCCGGCTCTTGGAAAGCCTAGCTGAGATTCCTTTGCATCAATATCCTCAAATGTTTCAATTTCATCATTTCTAAATTGGCAAAAAGCATCAGGGATATATGCAACTGCGCCCCCTAAAGGCACCATAGAAACAATAAATTTACTCGGATCTGTCTTGTCCCTTAACTCGACTAATTCCCAAGTAGGATACTCTTTAAGTCGACCATCTTCTATTTTTTCATATAGACCAATGTCCACACCGTCCGTACCATAATGAGCTCCAATCGATCTCACATAAGGAGGCCTACCTAATTGAACTACCCCACCTGCAGTAGTCGGTTTATCTGTTTGCGAATCTAACGTGGGATTGTCTCCTAAAATAAAACCTGGATTAAAATTTGGTTCTAATGAAACAGGCCCTGCTGGAATAGGTTCTTGAGCAAAATATTTGTTTAAGTCCCATACTTTTACTTCTACTCCCTTGTCCGGGACACCATATTTTGATTTTGGTTTTAGAATAAAACCAATTCGTTTGCCTAAGGCTTCTGTAGGTATTATGATAGCGTCAAGGGTATTAAGCGCTATTGCTTTTTCTGCATAAGGGGCAAAACTGTGTTTTTTCAAATATTTTTTAGCCGTGTCTGAACCTGCTATTATTAAAGCATCGCCTTTGACTGGTACCGGATTTAAATTTTCCCACTTCAAATCTGTATAGGGTTCCACATTATCTAGCATGAACCATTGAACGGTAACACCGGTACCAATAGCAGGATCACAAGGATCGTCATCTTTATCGATAAAATTGAATGCATCAAAATGAGCGCCAAGCAATGGATATTCTTTTGCTTCATCTATTTGAGAGGGTAATATTGAGCAAAATATATCTGGAACATAGGCAATACTTCCTATTGTTGGACCTCGCGTTACGTTATCATCATTTAAAACCCATGGATATTGTACTAATACATTTTTATCATCATAAGCTTCTGTTAATAATTCTGCACCCACTGAAGCCATATAAGGTGCATGTCCGTTAATGTCTTTTTTCTCTATTTTTTTGCCAATGATTTCTGCATCGACAGCAAAAGATGCACTGAGGATTATTGATGAGGTTGCAGTAATTTTAAGTAAAAGTTTAAGTTGCTTTTTTGAGTTATAGCAAAATTTTTCAAACATTTTTTTCATTAATACACCCTAATTAGAAGTATGCAAGCCAATAAGATTTGTTTTAACAGCTTGCATAATGCACCAGATAAAATTTCTTTAGCTATAAAACAGAAGGTTATATTTTTTTAATATTTATTTGTTAATCTATGTTGATATAAATTTTGTATCTAATTCATTGCTATTTTAAATTTATCCGCAACATTATAGCGAAATAAATATGTAATAGGAGCTTAAAATATGTAAAGTTATCATGCTATTAGTAAACCTAAGTCACATTAATAAACAAATATTCATTGCTATAACTATTAATAAACAGTAAACATGAACTTGATTCAAATCGGAAAAAATATACGCAATTCAAATTTATTCGAGGATACTTTGCTGGAGTTTAGTGCAAATAAATGCCTCATTTATCCTTGAAGCTATAAGGTAAATAATCGTTACCTCAACTGGTTTTAGCTCGATTCAAGAATATTCAGCTAAACTTCCTAACATATTATGATCTTGTAGAATTATGGAAGTGCCTCTGGTTTATCTAAATGAATTGTAAATGGCACTTCTTGATTTAGCTCTATCACCTTAGTAGGTAAAAAGGTGCCTGTTCGTAACATATATTATAAAATTAGTCTATTAGAAACATCTATGTACTATATTAATTTATAACGTGAATTCCACGATAAAGAATAATGCCTGATTGAATGAAATTATCCTGAGTTGTTGTATTTATAAGTTCAATCTATACTAAAGTCACTCCGGATTGCAGGTGCATATATTATTCTGATACCCATTTTGCGGGCGTTAAGTATAAAAAAATCTGCATATGGATCACCACTCTGTATATACTAGAGTTACTTAAAGTTGCAGGTACAGCTAGGATCCTAATGCCCAGTCAGTCGGAGTTAAACATTACTTAAACATTCCTCTTGATTTCCATTGGATATAGATCTGTTTTTCGGCTATTTTACCTTATAGACTGTAAATTAATTGCTAGTATCTAATAAAGCAATTCATAGTGTTTAACTTCTATGAATTGCTGAATATTAATTTATCATTAGATCAAAAGAAATTAATCAACAAGCAATCTGACTTTAAGTTTTAGCCCTTGTTCAGAGAAGTTTGGTTCAATTGACTTAGTTTTAGGTAATGCATTGTCATTCGTATCTTGAATAGCAAACACGGTACTATCATTCTTTGTAGCAAATTTAGCTATTATTTCCGCTTTATCTTCATCGTTATAAATAAAAGGGGTTTTGATCGGGTCAAAATTTGCAAAAGCAGTAGGATCTGTTGGTATATTGCTTATCTGTCCTTTCGATGTTAAATACTCATAAACTGGAGTACCGTCATCTTGGTATACATTCCAAGTTAAATAATCTTTATACTCTTCGGTAGCATCTTTATATTCCTTTGTTTGAGGGTCATATTTAGTTACCTCAGCTTTATATTTATGTGTAACATAAATAGTATCGTTGATACCTATCACCGGAGCACCCACTTCACCATTAGTAATATCTTTAATGACTATTCTAAATTCATCATCAATACCTACAGGTTTATCTTTAATATCTGGATGCTCTTCTTTATCACCTGGACCAGGAGTTCCTGGTGGTTGTGAAGGATCAGTCGGGCCTGTTTGTTTTCCTAGATAAGCGACATTGACAACATCTAAATAGACGCCTTCATTTGGTATACCTCTCTCAGACCATGCTTTAATCCTAAAGCCTATCTGATAACCTACATCGTCTTCTGATACTTGATAAGTAGGACCCGATACGTTTTTTTCGTTTCCTAATAATCCAGTTGTGCTTTCGATTTTAGTATCGTTTTCAGGATCAATGGTTGTAGCACCAACTGGTAGCCTGTACCACTCAAAATCTAAGTTAATTTTTTCTTTATCTTCTACATCTGAGTCTTCACCAACGCTTCCAATACTGTCTTTGTCTGCCCACTGGTAATATTTACTATATGCGGCTTCTTCAAGAGAAGTAGGTACCCTTAAAATATCACCGACCTTAATTTGTGTTTTTACATTGTTATTTTCTGAAGCCAAATACTGAACATCATCACGAAATAAATAAGGGCCAACACTTGGTATAAATGGCATGAAACCGTTTATTGGCTTAGTCATTGGTGAATCATATGTTTGTAACGCTTGAACTGATAAAGACATAGTTGCCATAACAAAGGCAGCCACAGCTGTTTTCAGCATAAACTTTGATTGCATATCTAAGTTCCTATAGTTTTATTCACTATACCGCTCAATTAGAACGGCATACAATATTTTACTTATTAATAAATTATTACTGTGCAGCAGGAGCTGTAACAACTTCATCTAATTCATCATCAGCGATTAAGATAGCTTTTAACATCAAGCCTTGCTCAGAACCTTCAGCTGAAGCAGCTAAAGCCGTTTGATTATTAAGCTGTGTTGTGAACTTTAACGTACCGTTACTTAAACGACCTGTTGCGTCATTGCCAACTACTGCAAAATTTGTATCAGTTCTTATGGCTTCTAATTCAGTTGCATTACCCTGAGCGTTATTCGATAAGCCCGTATTAACTAGTAAAGTTTCACCTTCATATAGCTGCCATACAATATTATTTTCTAGAGCTTCAAGTTCAGTAGCACTTAAATCAACGTAAGTAGGTAAACTATTTTCTTCAACAATTTCACCTTTTTCATTTTGTGCTATTTTTTGTATTTTTGCAGTATAAGTGCTGTTTACATATGGAATCTCTGTATTAGCTTCACTACCACTTATTACTTTATCCGCACTATTAACGATAACAACACGATACTTGCTGTATGGGCTTTTAACTATACCACCTCCACCGATGTTCGGGTTCTCACCACCGTCTGGCAGTTCTGATTCAGGTGTAATTACAGTTGGCAGAGATGGATCTTTTTCTCCAGGTTTATTTGGGTTTTCTGGGTATTTTTGCCCAGCTAACTTAGACACGTCAAGTACTTCTAATGGGGTGCCAATATAAGGCAAACCGCGGACTGTAACAGGAGTGATTTTGAAGCCGATCTTTTTACCTGCATCTGTTTTTTTTACTGTATAGGGTACACCGTATTTTTCAGTTTCATCACTAACTGCAACTTTAAACTCTTCTGAAAGCGAAGTAGCACTTTGTGGCATGACATACCACTCTACAAGTAAATTCATTGCTTTTTTTGTATCTTTAGGTGTAAGACCAGAAAGTATTTCATAAGCTCCACCCTCATATTTTTCATCGCCATCTAAATCTGAGAAGTCAAAAATCCCCTTTTCTCTTAGAGCTTCTTTAAATTGTTCACGAATCTGTTCTGTAATACCTACAGGTACATACAATATATCGCCTACTTCAACTCTTGCCTTCTCTTCTGGTGTCGGTGCAACATAAGGTTCCCCTATTCCACCTTTTACAATTGCTGCACCTATAGAAGGAATAATTGGTTGAAAACCAGTAATTTGCTTAGTTTTTTCTGATTCAAATGGCTGTATTGCAGCATATGCCGTTGAACCAAATAACACAGAAGTTAATGCAACTGCTAATGCAGTGCGTTTTAATAATCGATTTGTGATACAACTGTTTTTCATTAAGTTTTTCCTTTTATTGTAAAAAATTTTTAATCATCTACCTTTAAATTTGGGGAATATAAAAAAATGTGAATGCATTTTGTCTTGTCAATCATTAAGTACTGAACTGATTATATCAATATAAATAACCCCACTCAGTCACATTTCGTCACACTATGTAATTTTCATTCATTCTTTGTAAGTGGACGGTTAATATTTTGTAAGTGCGTCATACCCAAGGCTAACCGAAATAATTGCACCCTGCTCTGAACCTTCATCACTTTCGACTAACTTGTCATCATTTACATTTTGCAAATCTATCCAAGCATATTCCAACACTTCTGTATTATTATCCTTGTTGAATTGAGCACCAAAGCGAGTAGCTACATCACCTCGGGTATTAGAGTTGAAACTGATTTTCTCTAAACATGATTTGTCTAAATCATCAAAACCGGCTAAATACTCCTCAGTAATAGGACAGTTACCAGTATCTGTTGAATAGTAAATATTCCAGGTAAAAGGAAGCTCTTTGTTTTCATATTCTGCTCGTGTTAATTGTCTTTTATTACCCTCATCATCGATAATAACAACTTCTGCTTGATAACGATTTTTTACAAAGACAGGTGGACGGCCACTCCAAGCTCCCGGTGTAATGACATTTGATTTAGTATCATCAGAAGCGGCATATATTTCCACATCTACCTGTGACTGTGGCACTAAACAATCTTCAGGGTTTGCAGGCTCAATTGTCTTATTTAAGATAAAACTACTATTAGGAACCACTTCTGGATTTGGTAAGCCTGGAAAAGTTAGATAATGTTGTTGATTTAGCTTGTTTTGCAAATCGACATCGGTATCTTTTATATCCAAGAGTATTTCATTAGAGGCGATTTTTTCCGCATCCACTCCACTTGCTGCACCTGGCATTAAAAATTTACCCGCAGTTAAATCATCTACGACTACATAATCATAATTTTCTGGGTGATAGGGATTACTACCTATCATAGTATGGGGTATCAGCTGATAAGTTAAAGAAGCACCTTCCGTTGAATAGGATTTACCGTCTACTTCAATAGTCAATGGAATGGTTAATTTAAGTCTATCATTACTGATTAACATTGCATAATTGGGATCAGTAAGTGAGATAAATCTTTTTTCTCCATCAATTGTCAACTCTATTCCCCATTCAATAGTGTCGCTGGTTTTTTTATGCTCATAAAATCCATCGGCTCCATCAGGTACATTTTGATATGTCTTATCAGGATCCCAGTCTCCATCAATATCAATAATTTGGTAATGCAGAGTAACTGTTGAGCATGCACGTAATTGACCAATATCATTATTAACGGTAGCTATTGTTCTTATCCCTGGGGATGTACCTAGTAAACTTTTAGTAGCCACAGAAACAAATGTTGACTTTTCATTTTGTAGATCAAACACACCTTGCTGGTATTTATCTAATATTTCTTTAGAAAATTTATCCTGATACGGTTCTGTAACTTTTAATTGAAAGTCATCAGGTTCGTCGGCCAAAGCATATTGGGGAAGAGCTAAGCCCCAAATAAGTGCTGTTGTTGCAAAGATTTTATTTCGCACAAAGCGTACTTTTTTTTGCATGATTATCTGTATCCTTTTATTCGTTATTACTCCAAACAATTGCCTTTTTTACTAAGCTATTGTTCGAAGAATCCATTATATAACCCGCATATTCAGCTTCTGAGTCATATTGCTGGTCCGGAATACATTCTTCTATTTTAGGATTTTGTTCATTGATTGCTGTGAAATCAAACTGAACAGCTAACTGTAAACCTTGTTCTGTTACTATTTTGCTCTGCCTTGGCTTATCTTTATTGTTTGCTAAAATCTCACCCCAGCCTAGCTCATTAAATAGATAATTATTGGTTTGACTAAAAAATATAGGAGATCCTCTACATTCTTCTAGGGCCCGATAAGTTCTTTTATCCTCACCTACATTCAAAGAAGCCAAATTTTCTACAGCTGTAACCTCAGTGTTAGTGAAAGGATCCCAATAAAGCCAAACCATGCTTTTAACAAAGTAGTTTGTTACATCTACCCAATCTTTTACTCCACTTGAATTTTCTTTATAGGTTAGAATTTTAGCTCGATATTTAGCATTAGCATTAATAGGCTGGCTTGTTATTGGTATAACTTGTCCATTGATTAGTCCACTCTCAGAAACAAGATCACCGTAAGTAGAATACACATTACCCTCTGATGGCAACGCCCATATTTGTAATTTAACATATTGTAAATTCAATATATCACTTTCATCTTTAATAAATGTGACTATTGTCTTAGCGCCTAATTCAGGATTAACTATTGGTACTACAAATAGTTCAACCTCTCTAGTTCCACTTGTACTAATAAAACTAGTATCTGCAATACCAACAATTTTTAATTGCGAACTCTCTTCACCTGGAAGAACAAAAAATTTAACTATCTCACTTTCTTCTTCAAATTCTTCAGTGCCTTTTATCCGCCATTTAATTTGCACAGAGTTTACTTCACTGACATCGATAGGATCACCGTCTTTGTTTCTTGCTGTAAAAATCGAAACGGCTTTATTTTTTTCTGCAATACCATCAAGTAATTGGATAATATCTATATTTACTGGATTAAATATATTCTCAAAATCAACCAATTCAGCTTTTGAGGGTGTTAACTCCGATTGAGATTGCGTGAATCTATAGCTTACTAGATGTGGTTTAGATATTGCTTGATATCCTCTTTCTGTTGTGACTTTAACAGTAATATATAAATCCTGCGTAGATTTCATAATAAAATCAATATTTGGACCATTCTCATTGATCTTATAATCAAGAGTTTCCCCTAAATAATTCTGAATAAACCATTCATATTTTACAACAGAAGAACGTGATGATACTGATGCAGTAACATTCACTATATCATCCACACTTGCAATTGAGGTGCCGCTCAGTGATAAAGAAAAATCTTCCTTCTGATACTCAAACACGATGTCATAATTTCTGTCGACCATATCATAACGGCTGCCTTTTAAACTTCTTGCCACTGCAACATTGTCAGGGTTTACTTGTTCATCTAAAGGTGTTCCCATTTGTAAATTTAAGGATAAGTCTAGCTTAGTTTCATCAGCACCAGATTTACCCATTTTATGTGTTAATTCTGTCTTCACTAGAGGAATAGGCATATAGTTGGCACCGACAGTTAAACCATAAGGATCCTTTTGCCTATTCTCAATCCCAAAAAGATCGACTTCTTCACCAAAGTATTGCTCAAATGTGAGGCTAGCTCCTAATTGAGGGTAGTTCGGTAAATATGCTTGGCCCCTTAAATCAAATCCTTGTGCAGGCCTTTCATCGTAAATTAGCGTCTCATAGTCCCTCATGACGTCAGATTCCTTCCAACTGGATAAAGGGGTATAAGTATTAGCAGCAATTTTATAGTTATCAGCCCAAAATTCTGAACCCACACCTAGTCTGGTATTACTACCTGTAAAATCATGATCTATAAAAGCATTTGCTCCAGCCAACCATTCATTAGCTTCATATCGATATCCTATACCAAAGTTACCAATTAATCTTGTATCCTCACCTGAACCTTGTTCGTGTATGCCAGTTTGCGAAAAAATGAGTGACTCTGATTCATCATAAAATGGCGATAAAATTTGCAAATCATAATTAGATAATTTACCCTCTTTATCTAGCGATATATTGACTTGGGCTTTACCAAACTGCCCAAGAAAATTTGATGCATTTTGGTTTATTTCTTGATTAACACTATTAACAACTGTATTTGTTGCAAGGTTTTTAGCGTCATTTTTGATGTCATCAATGATCTGCTGACCACTTAAATTATTCCATTCTTGTTGTCCTGCAAAAACGGCTGCACCAGCTAAATTTTCTTCAGTATTTGCTGAGAGCATTTTACTGCCAGGGACTAATCCAACAAGCCCTTCCTGAAGTTCTTGCCCTGTTTTATCTTCTACTGTACTATTTGCATTACTTAAAAGAGGAAGTGCGGAGACTTCATTTTCATTGGCTGATGAAGAGCTAGAGGAGAGTTTCCTAGGTAAATTGAGTTTAGTACCAACGACTAATACATCGTTTGATTTAAGAGACGGATTTAACTTAATCAAATCACTGGTCGTGATTTGATTACTCAATGCGAATTGATATAGTGAAATTTGCGTGTCTATAACAATCGTATCTTCTACTAGTAATTTTTGCTTAGCCGTGTTTTCACTCTCAGCATTTGCATGATTTACCATAGACATTGATAATAAGGTAATGAAAATTAGGGCCTTATTTGAAATACCATTCTTCATTTGTTTTCCATTTGGCTTTTTTGAAACAAAAGGTTAGATTAAATACAAAACTTCATTCCCTTTTTTCAATCACTTAGATTTCGCAAAATTTTAATTTAATTATAATTAGTTAGTATGTTTTTTAAGGTCGTTCTAACAATTATACGCAAGATAAATCCAAATAAAATAGATAGTTACCCTTTTTACAGTTAATTACACCAAATACTTCAAATTGCACCAAAATATTACAAAAGGTTACATTACTACATTAGGCATTAAGCTTTTTCAGCTTTCCTAAATCTCTTTTTGTTTAGACTTAAGTCCATACGGAAAATAAATTACATTTTTAGTGTACCAATAACCAGCTATATTTATGACACTCTTTACGCAATATCTTTCAGTATTATTCTTTACCGTAAAGCCCAGGATTTGTCGATCTCCAGATTTATTCACTCGTCGGATTCGCCTCAGAAGCTAAGGATAAGTTTATAATCTCCATAAATACCCTTAATCTATGTATTTTTTGTTCTCTTTGCAGGTAGTTTATATTTTATGTGCTAGACTTGCATAGATGATGGGCATTGTCTTAATGATAAATTCTAAGCTTCTGTTAGGCTTGTTGCTTCAACCAAAATGCTAAAGTCATGAATGGAGAAGCTGTTAAGAATCTTAATCCTCTATCGACACTTTGTTGTATTTGTATAAAAATAATAATTCATGCATCAGTACGAATACTAAATAAAACATCCTCAAAAAATAATCGTTCAGATCCTTTGATATAACCTATATTGACGCAGTTGAAAAGTTTTTGAAAAAAATTCCACTGACTATCTGGTAAAATCAATCTCGTCATGACATTTACTCTTATAATATTTTTTCGCAAATTAATTATAAAAGCCTCATGCCTCTTGTCCAACATTTTTTACTTTAAATCCTTGTTTACCAAGTATTTTATTTGTGCTTAATTTTTGCTTACCAAATATCAACAGTCCTCAGTCATTAAAAATACAATTGATGAAGAATAAATTCTATTTACTGATTCAGCACAGCCAACTCAATCAGCTAAATTGAGTTATGGGTGGATTATGAAAGGAACTGATAAAATCGTCAGCATTAAAGGTATTCCTACGCATATCAATTTTATCGGTGCTTGAAATATTAATGCCATCGAAGAAACTGTTCTACCAGCATTTGAAATGATTAACAGATTGAGTATTATCGATTATTTTACTAAACTGAGCGAAAATAACCCTCTTACTTAAAAAAGCAGTTATATCATCTTTGATATAGTAGGCTAGCATCAGTCGAGTGTTATAGAACAAAAACATTTGAAATGGGCATATAACAAAAGAAAATCAATATGCACGTTTTGGTATTATTTACCCCCCTACTAAAGGGGATTGGAATACTATCTAGATCTGCAAATTGAAGTAACTAAAGTATATCCCTAAATTATTTATACCCACATAGGCTAAATTTAAATCTGACTTTGCTATTGTGGATCGTAATCAATGGACATCCTAGCACTCACCAAAATTTTTTATAACGAATAAAAAATATGGAGTGTATTTCTTAGGACTTTTTTTGAAATATTTAGTGGTGCGCCCTGCTGGATTCGAACCAGCGACCTACGGCTTAGAAGGCCGTTGCTCTATCCTGCTGAGCTAAGAGCGCTTTTTTGAGGAATCAATCTTTTAACGTCGAACATGATACCCAAAAATATTAAAGATGGCAATGCTTGATTACCATTTTTATTCTGATTGCATATTTATTCTGCAAAACAGTCTAGTCTATTTTAAAAAAGGATTACTCTTTTCTTCAATGCCAATGGTAGTCATTGGACCATGCCCCGGAAAAATACGCATATCTTGGCCTAAGGGTAACAATTTATTTTTAATTGACTGAATTAAATCTTGGCTATTACTGCGTGGAAAATCTGTTCGCCCTACGCTACCTCTGAATAAAACATCTCCAGCCCAAGTATGTTGAGTGTTTTTTTCAACAAAGACAATATGACCTGGCGTATGGCCAGGACAGTGTAATATTTCGAAAGTTAATTCTCCTAGGATAAATACATCCCCTTCATTCAACCAACTTGTGGGTTCATATGCCTCAGTTTCTGCACTTAACCCAAATCTTGCTGCTTGATCAGGTAAACATTCTAATAAAAATTTATCTTCAAAATGCGGGCCATTAATAGGCACCTGATACTTATCTGCATATAATTTGCCTGCTCCTGCATGATCCCAATGTCCATGCGTTAATAACACAGCTGCAATAATCAGATTATTTTCAATAATGGCATTTTCTAATGCAAGTGAGCGACTGCCAGGATCTATAATAACTGCTTTACGGGTTTGCTCACACCAGACCAGACTACAATTCTGTTCAAAAGGTGTCACAGGGAATTGTAGATAAGAGATTAATGTATGTTTTACCATGTTCTTACAGGTCCTGTATCAATATGAATGAAGTTATTTTTAGGGTAATAACCGACACCCCCTGCATTTAATGCAATCATAGCATCCTTAATTTCATTGAGTGCAACTCCCTCAATACGGAAATCCATTGCTTTGCCCTTAGTATGATAACTATTTTTGGCAACCCCTGATTTTTTGGTGCGCATGCTATTATTAGAAACCGGAGCACGGTACCCGGAAATTAAGGTGATAGGCAGTTGTATGTTAAGCATCAGTTGTAAACGTAGCAACTGATCAAAAAGTCCAACATCGATGGTTTTAGTTTGGTTACTTCTATGATCTCTAAATAAGTGTGATAATTGACTAAGTTGTTTATTATTTACTGTATTGGTTGCCCCTAAATTAACTGTAAGAGATTCTAAAGTATTAAGATTTTTAATTGTTAAAATTTTGGGCTTAGCCGTTGATAAGCTAGAAAATCCAGTTTTAGGCAGCATTAAGCCAGAAGCTAGGGTCAATGCACTTAAGGATAAAAACTGCCTTCTGTTAATGGTTGTTTTTTCACTACTCATCAATCTTACCTCTCTTTTCAAGATTACTACAATAAATTCGCGACAGGTACTTCATTAATTGCATTCGTGATGAGCTTATCATATCCATAGATATCTGCACGATATTGAATCTGCCCTTCTTCATTAGGCCACGCAGTCAGGTAGTAAAGTTCTACCGGTACTTTACTACTTAAATTGACAGGTGTTGTTTGTCCTTTTTTCACCGTATTAGCGACTTTATCTTTATCCCATTGTTCTAGATTAAGTAGCAGATTAGCGAGTTCAGTAGATTTATTGACTCTTACACATCCTGAACTGATGGCCCTAACATCTCTATCAAATAACGCATGATTTGGGGTATCATGCAAATAAATCGCTTGATCATTTGGCATATCAAATTTATAACGCCCAAGTGAATTTCCAGCTCCCGGTTTTTGCCTTACAGCAAAAGGAAAATTACTTGCACTCACATTTTCCCACAGCACATCATCTACATCAATCGGTTGTCCATCTGACAAATCTACCAGAGAATAACCATTCCTAACAAAATAATGGGGATCTTTAATACCTTTCGGGGCTATATCTTCTCTCGCTAAACGTGTTGGTACACTCCATGGTGGATTAATAACTACACGGTTAATTTCATTAGTCATAATAGGTGTTTTTCTTGCAATACTGCCCACTATGACCCTAGAGTCTAAAATCAGTTCACCGTCTTTATAAAATTTGAGTGAGTAATCCGGTATATTCACTAAAATTCCCGTTGAAACATCTGATGGGATCAATCTTAATCTTTGCATATTAAGCGCAATTAAACTAATTTTTTCACTCGGCGATGTATTTAGCCAAGTTCTAGTTTGAGGTCCTATAACACCATCTGCCGTTAAGCCAAGACTGCTCTGAAATTTTTTCACTCCTTCAACTAATCTTTCATCATATACATTAACTTTAGTCGCTAATGTGGTAGGAGCAGCATCCGAAATTGGTGTTATCGATTTATTGAAATTGGTCGATTCTTGCACTTCAGGAAGCTTAATTTCTACGATTGAGTTTTTTTCTATGGCTTCATTTACTGGTTTTACCTCAGAAATGACTTCTTCGTTTACTTCTACTTTTGCTTCATTATTTAATAGCCCGTAGTAATTGAGAATAAACTCTACACTCGCTACTTCATCACTGACTGCATTTGGTTTGATACTTTTAGTGCTTTGTATCTGAGGCCACTCTACTGAATTTTGACTTGCACTATTCAGTAGGGCATTTAACATAGGTTCATATGCCGTATGCTGTGGCCTTAATGACACTATATAGTTTTTCAATTCTTTATTTTTTAATGATGTAAGCCATCTGTTCAATTCTTCATTACTTGCTGCATTTACTTTATAGCTATTTTTCTGATACAGCCAAGTATCTTTATTTTTATTCACATTTTCAACAAAATTTAAATACCCTAACATAGCATCAGATAAAATCAGTTCCTTATCGCTTGACGATATATTAGGGTTATTCAATTCAATAATCCATTCGCTATACTGTTTATCGATCCCTGCTAATCCCATTAGCACTAACTGCTGTTTAAACTCTTTTATTTCTTCTTCATTAATCCAAATTTTATGCGGATACTGAGTGTAAAGTTCGGATAACTCATTCGTAAACAGTATAGATACTGATGAGTCTTTTTCTACCAGAGCTCCTTTGATATCAAAGACTTCTATTTCACTAGTTGATTGTTGTGTGATACTGACCGTTGAATTATCAACGCTTGTTGCTACTTCTTGTCCAGGTACTAATATAATAGGTTCTACTATAATAGGTTCTAAATCTTTTGTTTCAGCTATATCGGCCTCATTCGTACTAGAAGATGAATTAACTCGTTCTATGTTAGGTACGACAGCTGATATAGCTGATGATTGCTCTTCCGTTAAAACAGCATTCACTTCGATTGTTTTACTTATTGAATCAGCAACTTCCGCCTGCGAAGAAGTCACAGGCATGCTTGTAGATTGATTTGTTTCTTGTTTTTTTTGGGTCGACTCAATAATTTTGTTGACAATTTCAGCGCTCTCACTTGTATTGGGTATCGACTGAGCTGGCTGGGTTGGGTCAGCAAACGCACAACTACAAATAGTTATTGATAGACAAACCGACAACGTTTTTTTTCTAAAGTGCATATTTTTTATTTTCATGTTTTTTCTGGTGTCTAAAGAATAGTTCACAGTTAATTTAAGTTATTTAGTTAATACATGTTTCATATTTTACATTCCTTTGTTGCAATAAGAAACCATTCTTTGATAAAACTTATACTATAAGTTGATATCCTACATGAGTGACTTTTACGTTAAAGATTTGCCATCTCCCATCATTATGGCAATTTTTCTGCCATAATGATTATTTTCTAGTGCTATTTTGATAATAATTGTTAAAGGAACGGATAAAAACATTCCTATAGGTCCAAGCAACCACCCCCAAAAGAGAAGTGAGGCAAAAACCATCAAAGTTGATAAGCCTAACCCTTTCCCCATCAATCGCGTATCTATTATATTACCCATAATGATATTTACTACTAAATAACCTAATGCGACAATAAAAGCATCATAAAAATCACCAAGTAAAAGCGTTTGAATAACAGGAAAAATGGCAGCTAAAATAGAGCCTATACTGGGGATAAAGTTTAATGCAAATGCCAATACCCCCCATAAAAAAGCAAATCGGATTTCCATGTAGCTTAAAAATGCCCAGATAAGCATTCCTGTAATAATACTAACCACCGTTTTGATAAATAAATACTTACTTACCGCATTGACCGCCCTTTGAAAATGCGGCATTGATTGTTCAGGAAACTGTAATATTTGGTTGAGTTTAATAGGAATAAGTCTAATTTCAAACAGCATAAAAACACACAGCATTGTTATAAGCAACACTCTACTCATTGTCCCAGATAGTTTGGATAAGAAACCTGTAGCGATGCTAAAAAATGAACTTGGATCAAATAAGTTCATTGCCTCATCCGCTGAGAAATGAATATCATGTTTTAACGCCAGTGTTTCAAGTTGTTTTAGCTTTTCATTCAGTAATTGCGCATACTCCGGGTAGGCACGAATAAAATCATTTAATGAGCTTGCAAGCATTGTGATAATAGCTAAAAAAACAAAAATAATTAATAACACAATACCTGAGATAGCAATTACTCTGGGTACTTTTGCTTTTTGTAACAATGCGACAATCGGATAAATAATAACCGCAAAGAATGCTGCCAACAAAATCATAACAACAATTTCGCCTGCCGCTTTTATTCCCGCTAGAATTACGAATAACATTGCAATAATAAATAATACTTGTGATGCAGACTCTTTTGTTGCTAACTGTTCCTTTTGCATTATGGCTCCTAGTTGTTTAACTTGTACTCTTAATTTTTCTTATGTTGGATTGCCCCTTGCGGTATGGGTTTTATCTCCCCTTTCTCAAGCCAAGCTTTTAATCTATTTGCATCACCAAAATGCGTTTGTTTTCCGAATGCATTTAAAATAACCAAAGTAACTGGCTTATCATTAATATTCGCTATCATCACAAGACAATGACCAGCAGGATTGGTAAAGCCGGTTTTTGTTAATAATATTTTCCACTTATCACTAAAAATAAGATGGTTTGTATTTCTAAATGGTAACGAATAGTTAGGTTCACTGAATCCAACGCTATATTCTGCTATTGTGCTCATCTCTTGGATTTGTTTATTTTTTGAAAGAATAATTAATAGTTTAGTCAAATCTACTGCTGTTGAAACATTTGCATCAGATAACCCAGTAGGCTCAGTAAATTTAGTATTTTTCATGCCTAACAATTGCGCTTTATCATTCATAGCTTTTATAAACGCACCATACCCTTTAGAATAGTTGTGAGCTAATGCCGCAGCAGCTCTATTTTCTGATGACATAAGCATTATTTTCAGAAGATCTCGCCTAGACAAATAACTTCCTACCTTCACTCTTGAAAATACTGCATTAAGTTCTTTAGTTTGATCTATTTTAACTTCAATTTTTTCATCTAAACTTGCACTGTCCTCCAACACAATCAATGCTGTCATTAATTTTGTTATTGAAGCTATTGGCAATATCTCATTTTCTAGTTCATTATAGAGCACTTTTTGTGTCTCTAAATCGAAAACTAAAGCACTTTTTGATGCTATTTGAAAACTATTAGCCTCTGCTGTATTCAGTAGCGATAAAAAAAGTAAGCTTATTAATGGAATTAAAATAAGGTTTGTTAGCGCATTGGTCATAGTTTATCTTTTGCTAAACTGATTTAAATGAAAAAAAAGCGACTTAGAAGCCGCTTTAGTAAAATAGTAAGTTGAGTTCATCAAGCTAGCATTAGCTTTCTATTTACAGCAAATTTTAAAGGAGACTCTTTTTCAACACCAAACGTTTGCCACTCCCATGCATGTTCATTTTCTAATAGAGCGATAAGTAGTTTATTATTTAAGGCATGACCAGATTTATATGCACTAAAACTACCTAATATTGTGTGACCACTTACATATAAATCACCCACAGCATCTAGCATTTTATGGCGTACAAATTCGTCAGTAAAACGAAGTCCGTCTTCGTTCATAATACGATACTCATCAACCACAATAGCACAATCGAAACTTCCACCTAAGCATAATCCTTTAGATTGAAGATACTCAATATCCTTCATGAAACCAAAAGTTCTTGCTCGACTCAGCTCATTGATAAAATTGTCAGCAGAAAAATCCATTTCAAATTTTTGTCCGGTTTTATTGATTACAGGATGTTCAAAATCAATTGTAAAACCTAGTTTAAAACCATTATATGGTTTTATTTCAGCCCATTTATCACCCTCTTCAACACGGATAGTTTTTTTTACTTTAATAAATTTTTTAGCTACAGCAAGTTCTTTAATTCCAGCATCTAAGAGTAAGAAAATGAATGGCGCAGAACTTCCATCCATTATTGGAATCTCAGGGGCATCTACTTCTATGATAATGTTATCTATGCCTAATGCAGCAAGAGCTGCATTAAGGTGTTCAATTGTTGAAACTCTTACATCGTTTTCATTAATTAAACATGTACATAAGAGTGTATCTTTAACAGATCTTGCATTAAGTGGAAAATCTACTGCTGGTTTTAGATCTACTCTACGATAAACAATACCCGTATCAGCTTTCGCAGGTAAAAATGTTAAAGTGACTTTTTTACCTGTGTGAAGCCCTACCCCTACAGCAGTAGTTATTTTATTTACGGTTCTCTGCTTTATCATTAGGTTACCTTCCTTTTCCCTTACTATTTTTTTGTAATAAAATTAATTTGCTTGTTTTCTAACAAAGGTCGGTATCACATCAACCATATCACCTTCTCTTGTAGTATCAGGTGCACCAACCGCTCTTTCCATAGATTTAGGTTGTGAATCATAATAATTCGAACCACCCATAGGCCTATTATCCATTCCTCTTTGTGCTAAATCAGATTGAAGTTTACCAAGGCCGTTCACTACCACTTGATTTTCAGCTGGTTTTGTCATGTTAATACCCGTTGCAACAACGGTCACTTTAATTTCATCTTCCATTTCAGGATCAAGTGCCATACCAATAACAACTGTAGAATATTCTGAAGTAAATGCTTTGATGGTATTACCTACAATTTCACATTCATCCATTCTAAAGTCGAAACCAGCTGTTATATTTACTAGAACACCTTTAACTCCTGAGAGTTCAATATCATCAAGAAGTGGGCTTTGAGTTGCTTTCTGAGCTGCTATTTCAGCTCTGTCTTCACCTGAAGCAGTTGCAGAACCCATCATCGCATAACCCATTTCAGACATGACTGTTTTCACATCAGCAAAGTCTACGTTCATTAAGCCTGGACGCGTAATAAGTTCAGCAATTCCCTGAACAGCACTTCTTAATACATCATTAGCTGCACCAAAAGCTTCTATTAGGGTAATATTTTTTCCTAATACTTTAAGTAATTTATCATTAGGTATTGTAATCAGTGAGTCAACATATTGAGACAACTCTGCAATACCTTTTTCTGCATGCGCGGTACGCTTAGGACCTTCAAAATTAAATGGTTTTGTCACAACTGCAACTGTTAGAATCCCTAATTCTTTAGCAATACTTGCAACAACAGGCGCAGCACCAGTACCAGTACCACCGCCCATACCGGCTGCGATAAACACCATATCCGCACCTTCAAGCGCATGTTTTATGGCTTCCCTGTTTTCTTCTGCCGAAATGCGACCAACTTCAGGATCAGCACCTGCACCTAATCCCTTTGTTACTCCCGTACCTATTTGAATTGCCTGTGTCACCGCAGATTTCCGAAGGGCTTGAGCATCCGTATTTACGATAAAAAACTCTACACCTTCAATATGTTCACGAATCATATGTTCTACAGCATTACCGCCGCCGCCGCCGACTCCTATTACTTTAATTACTGCTTCTTGACTCGATGATTCAACTGGTTCAAACATATTTTATTCTCCGCTGACACTTAAAAATTTATTGTTAGATTCATATATATATTATACTACTAAAATTCCTTTTTTAGCCAATTTTTCATCTTACTAAATACAGATTTTATCCTCACATTGGATGTTTTTTGACTAATATCTTCAGTAAAAACCCCTTTACCATAAAAAATTAAACCTAATGGCGTAGAAAATTCGGGTGTAGAAGCATAATCTGTCAAGCCTGTAATATTGTGTGGATAACCAATTCTCACCTGATTATGAAAAACTGCTTCTGCACATTCAACTAACCCCTCTATCTGAGAAGCGCCTCCCGTGAGCACAAATCCTGCGGCTAATTGGTTCTTTATCCCCTTAGATTTCATGTAATTTTGAACTTTTAAAACTTCATTGTTAGCAAAAGTCAACAATTCAGTGTATCTTGCTTCAATTACGCCAGCTAAAATTTCTCTTTGTAGGCTTCTTGCTGGTCTTCCACCAACACTTGGCACTTCAATCATGTCATCTCTAGCTATAGCAGAAGCTAGAGCGCATCCATATTTTATCTTTATGTCTTCAGCATCATTAAGCGGGGTGCTAAGGGCATAAGCAATATCATAGGTTACCTGATTACCAGCATAAGGAATAACAGCAGAATGCCTTAAAAATCCACCTGTGTAGATACTGATATCCATGGTGCCCGCACCTATATCAATCAGGCAAACACCAAGATCTTTTTCATCTTCTGTTAATACACTATAAGAAGATGCTAAACCAGAAAATATAAGTTGATCGACATTTAAATCACATTTTTCAACTGCTTTTGTTATATTTTTCGCCATATCGTTATGACAAGTAATTAAATGCACTTTTGCATGCATTCTAACCCCCGACAAGCCAATAGGGTTTTTTATTCCATCTTGATGATCTATTTTAAAGTCTTGAGGAATAACGTGCAATATCCTATTTTCTTCACTCACGCGGACTGATTTGGCAGTATGTACTACATTGTGTACATCTTCCTCAGTGACTTCATCATTAGCTATTGGCACCATTCCGATTTCATTTTGACAGTCAATATGTCTTCCTGATAAAGCCAGATAAACACTTGTAATAGCACAATCAGCCATTAGCTCAGCATCTTCTACAGCTCTTCTGACGGAAGATACAACGGCCTCAAAATCATTCACTCCCCCTCTGTCAACTCCACGAGACGGGCTTCTACCCACTCCAATGATATTCACCATACCGTCTGGCAATATTTCACCAACGACAGCACTGACTTTAGCTGTACCTACTTCAAGGCCTACGACTAGTTTTTTTTCACCGTATAAGCCTAATTTTGCTTTTTTATCATTGAATTTACTCATTTATCTCAACCTAGAATTCCTGTGTATATCTACATTCAGGTGCAGAATCCTTTTTATTTTTCTCAAAATAATCTATTTAAGCGTATTTTTTTTTATTTCACAAGCACTTTAAAGCGTCAATGTAGCTATTTTATAACCTATTCATATCATAACACAACTTTTATTCTTGCGCATTCACTTCCTGAGAAATATGCCATGAGATAGCTGCCCCTGTTTCATATCGCATATCTATTTTTTTTATTAATTGGCTGATTTCTGGTTTTTTCTCTAATTCTCTATAAATTGCCATGAATTTTTGAGCTCGGTTCACATAATCAGTTCTCCCTAACTCAATTTCAATAATTCTTTGTGCTGAATTCGAATTAAGTAGAACAGTCACAAGCCATGAATATCTGTCACTCATAGTGCTGCTAATTAAAATAATTTGATTCTTTTTAAATATATTTTGTAATTCATTAAACCCTTTTAATGATTCTTTCTCTAAACCTTCAGGACCAAAAAGAAAAACTAAAGGCTCTTTGACTGTCCTTTCAAAAGGAATGGTAAAAACACTTCCATTAGCATCCATCAGGAAGTTTTTATTCCAGCGAACAACAGGTCTTTTTTCTTTTAAATCTATAATTAATTTATTGGGCCATCTTTTTTTTAAAGTTACTCTATCAAGCCAAGTCAATTTCTCAATTTGATTTCTTAAGAAATGAATATCTTGGTTCATTACTGTAGAAAGACGCCCTGATGAAAGTAAAGCCTCTCGGATATCTTCATCTGTGGTATATTTTCTTTCGCCAAGTATAACAATCTCTGCAATAGGTTGGCTTTTTTCGTCTCCCATCCAGTAATAAATTTTCACCGAAGTCAGAACTAAAGACGCTATCAAGCATAAAAAAAACACAATACCGCTTATAAATTTAAAACTGCTCTTTTGATACAGTAACAATTCAGTGACTGTTTTCTTCCTTAATTTTGCGTGTACCATAGAATCTTATTTATCACTCAATATTTTTAAAAATAACTTAATCATGTTTTGCATTATTTAATATTTTTACGACTAAATCGGAAAATGATTCACCTAATGTTAACGCTGATTTAGGGACTAAGCTATGTGATGTCATTCCTGGCGACGTGTTGATTTCTAATAGCATGAACTGGCCTTTTGCATTTTGCATTAAATCTACTCTTCCCCACCCTTCACAGCCTATGACTTCATAAGCTTTGAATGCTAAATTTTTTATCTCTTGTTCTTGCTCTTTTGGTAATTCACTTGGACACAGATAATGAGTATTATTCAAAACATATTTGGCTTCATAGTCATAAAATGCATTTTGAGATTGGATTCGAATTGAAGGATATACATCTTTCAATACAACAGGTACCGAAAATTCATCTCCCGATAAATAAGATTCTATTAAAATTAAATTATCAAATTCAAAGGCAACTTCTAACGCCGTTTTAAGCTGGCTATATTCATCCACTTTTGAAACGCCAACACTTGAACCTTCACTGTTAGGTTTAATAAATACAGGCAATCCAAGGTGTGCTATTGTTTCTATCAATTGTTCATATTGAATTTCCTGATATTCATTTTTAGTCAAAGCGATATAGTCAGCTACAGGCAAACCTGCCGCTTTCCACAGTACCTTACAAAAATGTTTGTTCATACCTACAGCGCACGCTTGAACACCACTGCCAGTATATGGAATCTTTAGATAATCTAATACACCCTGAATAGTGCCATTTTCTCCATCACTACCATGCAAAGCAATGAATGCTGAAGTAATACCTTTTTCTTTTAAGTGTGTAATATCGTCTATTGAGGGATCTATAGCAATTGCATCAATACCTTTTTCCAAAAGTGCATTGAGTACAGCTTTACCAGAATTAAGCGAAACTTCTCTTTCAGAGCTGTTTCCTCCCATTAATACAGCAACTTTTGTTAACATGATACGACCATCCTTTATTACTGAATATAAATTCATCGATTATATTATACTATTGAGTTCATTATCCGCTAATATTTTTGCAACCTTGCCGACATTACCAGCGCCTTGAACTAAAATCAGATCATTATCATGTAAAAGAGGAGCTAAAATTGTAGGGACATCTTCTATAAGTTGAACGTAAATAGGATCCAGTTTTCCTCGCCCTCTTATAGCTCTACACAATGCCCTACTATCTGCTCCAGCTATAGGTTGCTCACCTGCACTATACACATCTAACATCAGTAATAAATCTACCTGCCCCAGCACATGTACAAAATCATCATAAAGATCGCGGGTCCTTGAATATCTGTGTGGTTGAAAGATCATTACAATCCTTTTATCAGGCCATCCTTGTCTTGCTGCATCAATAGTCGCTTGCACTTCAGTAGGATGATGCCCATAGTCATCAACAAGTAGCGCCTTGCCTGCTTGACCATTAACAGGAAAAAGTGGATATTCCCCCAGAATATCAAAACGACGCCCGGTGCCTTGAAATTGAGTTAAAGCTCTTAATATTGCATCATCATCTATATTATCTTCTATCGCGACACTTATCGCTGCCGTGGCATTTAGCGCATTATGCTGACCTGGGGCATTTAGGTTAACTTGTAAAGGTTGATTGTCACGCCTGTGAACAATAAATTGTGTTTTGGATCCTTGTTGTTTAAAATCTGAAATACGAACATCCGCATCTTCATGAAAACCATAAGTGGTTACATATCGACCAATCGTTGGTAATATTTCTCTTATCAGAGGTGAATCGATGCATACTACTGCTCTGCCATAAAAAGGGAGATTATGTAAAAATCTTATAAATGTTTGTTTTAAATTTTCCACATCCCCCTGATAAGTTTCCATATGATCTTCTTCAATATTGGTAACTACTGAAACCATGGGTTGTAAATGTAAAAAAGAAGCATCACTTTCATCTGCTTCGGCAATCAGATAACGACTTATACCTAGTCTTGCATGAGTACCCGCCGATTTAACCAATCCACCATTAACAAATGTAGGATCTAGACCTGCTTCTGCATAAATATTAGTTATCATTGCCGTAGTCGTGGTTTTACCATGCGTACCAGCAATTGCTATACCGTAACGGTAGCGCATAAGTTCAGCTAACATTTCTGCCCGTCTTATAACTGGAATTCTTGCTTCTCTGGCCGCTTTAATTTCGGGATTATCTTCATTTATTGCACTAGATACAACAACAACACTTGCTCCAGTAATATTATCGGGTTTATGATTAAAATAAATACTTACCCCAAGCGTTTTTAAGTGTTCTGTTACACTATTTGGAGATAAATCTGACCCACTAATTATATACCCTTCATTTGCTAATACTTCAGCTATTCCTCCCATACCCGCACCGCCGATACCCACAAAATGGATATGCTTAACTTTATGCATTTCAGGGATGATAGCTCTTAAACGGGTAATTGCTTCTATATTCACGTCACTTCCTTTAATTAAATATCTTATGTCTCAATTTAAACCTCTTTATTTTACTAAATAGGCTATGTCTTTCAGTTATTTTATAAATAGCTATTTTTTTATTTCTATGAGTTTATTGGCGACGAGCTCTGTTGCATTTTTTTGCACTTGTGCTTTAGATTTATGGGCCATTTCAATCAATTTTTCTCTATCAAGCTCGTGTATAATTTGAATCAATTTATCTGTTGTTAATACATTTTGTTCAACAATAATTGCCGCACCATTATTTGCCAGCCATTTGGCGTTATGAAGTTGTTGATTATCTTTATGCATGAAAGGCACAAAAATAGCAGGTAATCCCACAACTGCAAGTTCGCTCACAGTTAACGCACCTGACCGACAAATCACTAAATCTGCATTTAAATAGGCTTTTTCCATATCATTAATGAATTCGTGAATTTCATATTGCTTTACCCCTAGCTCATCATATTTTTCTTTTACTTTATCAAAGTTATTTTTTCCAACTTGATGATAAAAAATAGTACTTTCTTCAAGTGCTTTAGCAACAAAAGGGATTGTATCATTTAAAATTTTAGCCCCTTGGCTTCCCCCAATAACAAGAATCAGTAGCTTATCTTTTCTGGGAAGATATCTTTCTTCTATGGAGGGGAGTGAAAAAAGCTCTTTTCTTACAGGATTACCCACCGTTTTTGCTTTGCTTTCTAAAAATGCGCTACCAAAAGCTTGCATAACTTCAGTCGCAATATAGCTCAACCATTTATTTGTTACGCCAGCAACGCCATTTTGTTCATGAATAAGTAATGGAGTTTTCGAAAGATAAGCGGCTACACCGCCTGGCCCTGAAACATACCCTCCCATACCGAGTACAACATCAGGTTTAACAGTATTAATCACTTTTTTTGCTTGAAAAATAGCTTTTAATAGCATTAATGGAGCCGATAATAGCCTGGTTAATCCTTTACCTTTAAGTCCTTGCACTTCGATAAAATTGATCTTGATTCCATATTGTGGTACCAATGTTGCTTCCATTCTATCTTTTGTTCCAAGCCATTGTACTTCCCAGCCTAATTCTTTTAAGTGTTGTGCAACCGCTAAAGCAGGAAATATATGGCCTCCGGTACCACCGGCCATGACTAATAGACAAGGTGTTTTACTCATCCTCGACTCCCTTTAACAAAAGCTTGTGCATCACTTAATCTCGCTTCATAATCAATTCGTATAAGTAAAGCGACAGCTGTCGTCATCACTAATAAGCTCGATCCACCATAGCTAATAAGAGGTAACGTCAAACCTTTCGTTGGTAACATACCTGCTGCTGCACCGATATTAATGAATGTCTGCAAACTAAACCATATAGCTATGGCAAATGACAGATACGCGCCATAATATTTTTCTTGCATCATGCTTTTTTTAGTAATGATAAATGCTCTTACAATCAACAAAATTAAAAGAGAAATAGTAACCATAACTCCTACGTATCCTAACTCCTCAGCTAATATAGCGAAGACAAAATCCGTGTGTGGTTCGGGTAAATAATCTAATTTTTGGATAGAGTTACCGATCCCTTCTCCAAATCCCCCTCCACGACCAAATGCCATAAGAGAATTTGTTAATTGATACCCTTCGTTATACATTCTGTCTTTGTCCCAAGGATCTAAGTACGAAGAAAGTCTTTTCAATCTATAAGGGGATTTTAATATCAATTGCACAAAAGCTAAAAAACCCAAAACTAATAAAATGACAAACTGATATAATTTAGCTCCCGAGATAAAAAGTAGTGCGAGACAAGTACAATATAAGACAAATACTGTACCAAAATCTGGTTGGCTTAATAGGAGTATGGCAAGAGCAAGAATAACTATTTGGGGTTTAAAAAAAGCCCAAGCGCTTTGCTGTACTTCATCTTGCTTTCTTGTTAAATAGCTTGGCAGATAGCAAAAAAGACCTAATTTAGCAAATTCAGCAGGCTGAATATTAAAAAGACCAAGATTTAACCAGCGTTTCGCACCATTAACTTCATTACCTATAACAAGAACGAGTACAAGCAGAAAAAAGCATCCAATGAGTATAAAACCACTGCTTCTTTCTAAAAAATCGATAGTAACATTTAGGGCAAAAATTCCTCCTAGCAATGCAACTGCTATGTAAGCAATATCTCTTTTTGCATAATGAGTCATATCGCCTGAATGATTATATACAGATGCGGAGGTGACAATTAAAAAGCCTATGGCTAAGAGTAAAAATGAAGTCCAAAGCAATGTGCTATCATAGAGCCTATTTGGGCGATTTTTTGTGGCCCTTTTAAAACTAAATAGATTGAATTTAAAAAACTTTGTGAACATATCGAGCCTTGGAATACATTAAATATTTAATATCATTAAATTAAGAAAGTTGATTTGCAAGCTCTATAAATACTTGACCTCTATGTTCATAATTTTTAAATTGGTCTAAACTTGCACATGCAGGAGAAAGAATAATCCAATCTCCTTCAACGGCATTTTTTCTTGCTAGTTGCATCGCTTCTTCAAGCGTCTCAACAAAAACACTATTTTCTGGCGAGAGACTTTGAATTTTTTGCCCATCTTGTCCAAAACAATAAATTTGTTTTTTGCCATCTTTTAGGATTGGAATCAAAGGAGTTAAATTAGCAGATTTACTGTCTCCTCCCATCAGTAAATGTATTTTTCCTTCTCTATTAAAATCTTTAAGGGCGGCAATAACACTACCCACATTAGTTGCTTTTGAGTCATTGACCCAGGTGATCCCGTTTGCCTCGTGCACTACAGAGAAACGATGAGCTAAACCTGAAAAATGCTTAAGTGTTTCAATGCAGCTTTTGGGGTCGATACCCACAGTTTTTGCTAATGCAAGTGCAGCGAGTATATTCAAATAATTATGGTAACCTTTCAATGCAACCTCTGTGCATTGCATTAGGGGCTTATTATCGGCTATTAGCCATTCTTCACCCTCAATTTTTTCTATTCGATAAGGACTATTTGTACCACCAAAATCAACTAAGCTTTGTGATTCATTCGTTTTAGGGCGTGTATGGGCGTCATTTACAAAATAGACAGTTGTTTGAGCTTTATTATATATTCGGTGCTTCGCTGTAATATAATTTTCGATGTTATCTGCATAGCGATCTAAGTGATCTTCACTGATATTTAAAATAGTTGCCGCTTTTGCTTTTAGACTGTAGGTTGTTTCTAATTGGAAACTTGATAATTCAAGGACATAAAGGTCGTGTTTATCTTCTAAAAAAGAGAGTACAGGCAAACCTATGTTACCACCAACTGCCGTTTTTATTCTGTTACTAATCGCCATTTGCCCGACTAAGCTTGTTACAGTACTTTTACCGTTAGAGCCCGTAATTGCAATGATTTGAGCATTTGCATTGTTTACTTCACGGCAAAAAAGCTCAATATCTCCAACCACTTCAATTCCTTTTTTGATCGCTTCTTGAATTTCAGGGGTAGCTAAAGGAACACCAGGACTGACCACTAATAAATCAGCGTCAAGAACCCAATCTAGTTTTATAGAGCCTGTATGAACTTCTATTTCTTTAGGGATAGTACTTAACCCTGTGGGGCTTTTACGTGTATCTATTAATCTAGGGTTGATACCTTTTGACATAAAATAATCTAAGCAAGATAAGCCCGTTAGCCCCAATCCAATAATAACAACTTTTTTATTTTGATAGTCCATTTTACAACCTTTAAATAAATAGATGTAATATTAAAAGCCCTTTACCAAAGTTATTCGTTAAGTGATTAACGAATTTTAAGGGTGGCTAGACCAATTAAAACTAGCATAAGTGATATTATCCAAAAACGAACAATCACTCTTGGTTCAGGCCATCCTTTGAGTTCATAATGATGGTGAATAGGTGCCATTCTAAAAATTCTTTGTCCTCTTAACTTAAATGATCCTACTTGAAGTATAACTGATAAGGCTTCAATGACAAAGACTCCCCCCATGATGACTAATAAAAATTCTTGCCTTAACAATACAGCAATGATCCCTAATGCGCCACCGAGAGCTAATGAACCAACATCGCCCATAAATACCTGAGCAGGATAAGTATTAAACCATAGAAAACCTAATCCTGCACCGACAATTGCAGTACAAATTATAACAAGCTCACTGGCATATTTTAAATGCGGAATATGTAAATGTGCAGAGTAGATACTATTACCTGTTAAATATGCTACCACCCCCAATCCTGACGCTACAAGTACTGTAGGCATAATTGCCAATCCATCCAATCCATCAGTTAAGTTAACAGCGTTACCGGTTCCTACAATCGTAAAATAAGAAAGTATAATAAATAAAAATCCTAATTGAGGCATGACATCTTTGAAAAAGGGAACGACCAGAGCCGTTGCAAGAGTATCCTTACCATTAATATAGAGCAAAAAAGAGGCAATAATAGCAACAGCAGACATCCAAAAATATTTCCAACGGGCGATGAGGCCTTTGCTATTTTTTCTGACAACCTTTAGATAATCGTCCGCAAATCCAATTGCACCAAAAGAAAATGTTACAAATAAAGCATACCAAATATAAGGATTTGATAAATCTGCCCATAAAAATACAGTAACGGCGATGGAAAGTAAAATCATGATGCCGCCCATAGTTGGTGTACCATCTTTCTTCAAATGTGATTCTGGTCCATCATTTCTTACGACTTGTCCAATTTGCAAATTGCGCAAGTATTTTATCACTCGCGGACCAAGCCACAGAGAGATAATCAAAGCAGTCAATAATCCCACTATGGCTCTAAACGTTAAATAAGAAATAACATTAAAAAATGTAAAATGTGGGACAAGAATATCTGCCAGCCAAACTAACATGTACTACCTCTCTTGTAATGCAAAAACAATTTCTTCCATAGCTGAACTTCTTGAGCCTTTAACTAGGAATGTAATTATAGCGTGTTCTTTTAAAATTGATTTTAAAGTATTCACTAACGCCAACTTAGATTCAAAGTGCTGCGAATTTGGGTGTTTTGACGAAATAAACTGGCTCCATTGCCCTACAGAATAAACAGCATCAATCTGAGAATTTGCAATAAAATCGCCTATCTCTTCATGGCATACTTGGCTATACGGACCCATCTCAGCCATATCTCCTGCAACAAAAACTTTATATCCTGGTAATTCTTTTAGTAAAGATGCAGCTGCTTTCATCGATCCTACATTAGCATTATAAGTATCATCAATAATCCACTTAGATTCTGTAGTAGTTGAAGTAAGCTTAATTGGGTATAATCGACCGTTGACAGGTTCAATACTATTTAATCCTTTTTGCACAGCATCTAAAGATGCACCTACAGACATGCAAAGAAGCGTTGCTGCTAGAGCATTACTAATCGCGTGTTTACCTAACACTTTAAGTGTAATTTGAGTGTGTCCCTCGGGAGTTACTAGAGTAAAACGACTACCTGCTATGGAAATTGAGATATCTTTTATTTTATAACCACTTTGTGACAAAACGTTATTTTTTAGTTTTGTGAGTTCTTCATCTATACTAAATAGTGTTTTTAACTTGATATTTTCTAAATGATGCAGCCAAAATTTTGTTAGCTCTTCACCTTCAAGCTTTTCAGTTTTATTTAGAGAATTTTGCATCTGCAATGCATCAAAGATGATATCCGCATTTAAAATAACATGCTGATTATTTTTATACTCTATTTTATTGGGCATATTTAATGAAAGAGATTTCAAATCCTCTATTTGAGGGTATGTGAAAATTTCACTTTTTGCTTCAGCAACACCTTTTAATGAGCCGAACCCCTCTAAATGCGCTTTACATATAGAGTTAATTAATACTGACTGAGGATTTGACATAGCAGCTGTATAGGCTATTTCGCCTTGATGATTAGCTCCTAATTCAATGACAGCATATTTTTCATCGCCCTCAAGACTCAATAATGTTAAAGGTACCCCTATTTCATTATTAAAATTTCCCTTAGTCGCAAGGACTTTTCCTATTTGAGAAAGAATAGCAAAGCTCATCTCTTTTACTGACGTTTTACCAGAAGATCCGGTTAAAGCCACAAAGGTTGCTTTCGATTTACTTCGCACAAGTGCCGCAACTTGCCCTAACGCCTCTTTTGTATCCGGAACACTTAGAATAAGATGCTTATACAATTCAAACCTTTTATCTCTAGATACTGATTTCATTTGGGCTTGATAAAAAGAGTGATTCACAATAACTAAAGAGGCCCCTTGTTCAAAAGCATCATAAATATAATCGTGTGCATCAAATCGTTCCCCTTTAATAGCAATAAAAATAGCACCATGAGCCACATTCTTTGAGTTCAATATGACATCTTTAGCTGCAAAAGATATCTTTTGTAAATCATGCGTGATTTCAATTAAATTAGGGGCTTGAATAGCCATTGATGCATAAAGTTCATTTATATTGAAAGTAATCATGCAAGTCTCAATCCCTGTGTATGATATAACTCGTGCATCAATTCCCTATCTGAATAATGAATTTTATTATGTCCTATAATTTGATAGTCCTCATGTCCCTTCCCTGCGACAAGAATCAAATCATCTTTATCGGCAAGTTCAATGGCTGTTTTAATAGCTTGAGATCTATCATGAATGACTTGATAATTTAGATCTAAAAAACCTGAAATGATATCATTAGTAATGGTTTCTCTGTCTTCAGTTCTAGGGTTATCGTCAGTAACTATGACATGATCAGCATGCATTTGTGCTACTGAGGCCATCAGTGGCCTTTTTCCCCTATCCCTGTCTCCACCACAGCCAAAAACACACCAGATTTTACCTAATTGATGTGTTTTTAATGCTAATAAAGCTTTTTCAAGTGCATCGGGAGTGTGAGCATAATCTACAACCACGGTAGGAAATAGCTCTCGGCTGAACTTTTCCATTCGACCAGCAACAGGGATGAGTTTTGGTGCAGAATCCAATAACGACGTAAGATCGTATCCCAAAGCTAATAATATAGATAAAGCGGTTAAAATATTATGGACATTAAATTCCCCAAGTAAAGGACTATGAAGCACTCCTTCTCCAAAGGAACTTTTAATTTCAATATCAACTCCCTTAGAATGAAAAACCATTGATTTAGCAAAAACATAGTGTGCAGGAGTCTTATCAATAAACCTTGCATAATCAATTGATACAGCTATAGCATCCTTTTGATTTTCAAACCACTTCAAACCAATTGCATCATCAATATTGAATATTTGTACCTTAGACTTTAATTCATCAAATAATCTGAATTTCGCAGCTGCGTACTCTTGCATACTGTGATGATAATCCAGATGATCACGACTTAAATTTAAAAAGGCTGTGACACGAAAAGGAACAGATTCAACTCGGTATTGAACTAATCCATGAGAAGAAACTTCCATCGCACATAATGATGCCCCTTTAGTACTATACTTTTGAATATTAGCATGTACTTCCAGCGCAGATGGTGTGGTATTGTTACTTTCATTTAACGATCCAAATAGTCCATTTCCTACTGTGCCCATCACCGAGCTTTTATCACCTAATAGAGTCGCCCACATAGCTACTAAATGGCTCGTTGTTGTTTTGCCGTTAGTACCTGTTATTCCGATGATGGATATAGGTAGATTATTCGTATCATAGAAGATATTACCAATAGAGGAAACAAGTTTCCCTAACTTAGGAATCTTAATCACAGGGATGTTTTGGACATACTCAATACCTGGAGTATCATCTTCATCAAAGATAGCGACAGCACCGTTTTCGATTGCTTTTGATAAGTAATCTCTACCATGCACTTGATGTCCTTGAAGAGCGAGAAATAGCGTTCCTTGCTTCACTTCTCTGCTATCAGCCGTAATAAAATTGATGTTGACATCAGCCACATCAATACATAACATCGGATTGATATCATAGAGTCTGCTTGCAAGTTCACTTAATTTCACACAACCACCTTCATTTTAATTGCCCTGAATTATCCGCCCGTTGCTACTTTAATTTTATTTACTGTGCCTGTATTGTTCACTATTGCTGGTTCTTCAGCCATCAAGTCTAACCCATCCGGCGTAATATTCATGGTTCTTAATACCCCACCCATAATACTACTAAAAACTGGTGCTGAAACAGCTCCCCCGAAATATTCACCTGCACTGGGTTCATTAATTACAACGACAAGAGAAAATCTTGGATTACTTACAGGGGCAACACCTGCTGTATAAGCAATATATTTATCAACATACGCACCATTTTCTACTTTTTTGGCTGTACCAGTTTTCACAGCAACCCGATAATCTTGTACTGCAGCTTTTGCTCCCCCAGCTCCAGGTTCAGTTACTTTTTCCATCATATGCAAAACCGTTCTAACTGTATTTGCTGAAAAGACTTGCTCTCCAGCCACAGGGGGATCTACTTTAGTTATAGATAGCGGCCTTGCTTGTCCATAACTGCCTATGGTTGCATAAGCTTTAGCTAACTGAAGAGGAGTGACCATAAGCCCATAGCCATACGAAAAGGTTGCCCTTTCAATATCTGACCACCGTTTTTTAAATGGAAACAATCCACTATGTTCACCAACAAGTCCAAGATGAGTTGACTGACCAAAACCAAAGTTTTGATAAGTATTCACTAATGCTTCTGGTTCCATCATTAAAGCAATTTTTGAAACACCTATATTACTTGATTTTTTTAATATGCCAGTAATTGATAATTCAGGTTGTCTAGAAACATCTTTAATTTGTTTACCGTTGATGATAATTGGATGTGTATCTAAAACAGTATCGGGTTTAATCACCCCCTTTTCTAATCCTGTCATAACAACTAGTGGTTTTACTGTTGAACCCGGCTCGAACACATCAGTAATGGCTCGATTTCTTTTTAATTCATCATTAGCGACTTCAATGTGATTATTGGGATTAAAACTTGGAGCACTTGCCATAGCAAGTACTTCACCTGTATGTACATCAAGTAAAACGGCGGTTGCTGAACTGGCTTGATGAGTCTCTAGTGCCTTGCTTATTTCTCTGAAAAGAATATTTTGTAAACGCTCATCAATACTTAGAACTAATGTCTGGCCTGATAAACTTTCTACTGAGTCTACATTTTCTACAATTCTTCCGTATTTATCCTTTCTAAATGTTCTCTCTCCAGGTGTACCTTGTAGCCACTTATTGAAACTCAATTCAATACCCTCAATACCCTTACTGTCTCTATTGGTTAATCCAATAATTTGCGAAAAAAGTTCTCCAGACGGGTAATATCGTTTTGACTCGTCTTGGTAACCAATCATATTTAGTTTTAATTTCTTTATATAATCCACTTTATCTATTGGAACTTGTCGAGCCAAATAGATAAAACGACTGTTTGGGTGTTGTGTAACTTTAGCATTTATGTCAGCTACTGATATATTTAGTGTTTTAGCTAGCGCTTGCCATTTTTCATTTTGCTGGACCCCACCTTGTTCAAGAGTAAACTTAGGATCTATCCAAACTGCTTTGACCGGGATGCTGACAGCTAAAGGGCGACCTGTTCTATCTGTGATAGTACCCCTTGTTGGTTGAATTTCTTGAACACGTAAAGAGCGCTGATCGGCTTGGGCTAAATAGTAATCAGGCGAGATAATTTGTATCATCGCGATGCGGATAACAAGGCAAGCAAAAAATACAAAAACAACGGCATATACCAGCACAAACCGCCAATTCAAATTTTTCTTGGGTGTTTCTTTTCTGATTGTTTTACGATAATAAGTTGCGTTCATTTTAAATTACTTTTCTTATTTTTGTAGTTATAGACCAGCTCGATTTAGCACAGTAAAGTATGTCATCTTTTATGCTACAAGCACTTATTTAATTTTGTGCAGCAGGAACCATTAATATCAGCTCGTTCTCAGAAGTGATAAGAGTCATTTTTAATACTTCCTGAGCAATTTTTTCAATACGCTGTTGTTCACCTAAATTTTTTTCTTCTAAAATTAAATTTCGCCACTCTAAATCCAATGATTTTTTTTCGACTTCTTTTTGTTCTAATGCATATCGTAATATTCTTGTTTCATTAGTAATTAAAATTGTAAATGTCACCGTTAATATGATCAGAATAAAAAAAAGCATCGCTAGCTTTGAGCGTTTGAAAATATCTTTAACAATAATCTTGACTAAATTCGGTTGTTTGGCCATGTTCAATTAAATTTTTTCTGCAATACGCAGCATTGCACTTCTCGCTCTTGTATTGGTTGTTATTTCCTCTTTAGAGGGTTTTTTCTTAGGTAACTCTTTCAACGTCAATGCTTCATGCATGTTAGCTAATTGTTTTTCGGTTAGGGGTAGTCCCCTCGGTAAACTTGCCAACTTAGCATTTTTTCTAATAAACGTTTTTACTAATCTATCTTCTAGGGAATGAAATGTAATAATACTTAGTCGACCATTCTTTGCTAAAATTATTAACGAATCAGCCAGAATTTTTTCTACCTGCCCAAGTTCATCATTAATTTTTATCCTAATGGCTTGGAATGTTCTGGTTGCTGGGTGCTTATTCTTATCTTTAAATGGAACAGCTTTGTCTATAACATCAGCAAGCTCTAAAGTCGTATTCAGTGGGTCAGTTTGCATTCTTTGCACTATGGCTCTTGCTATTCTTTTAGCAAATCGTTCTTCAGAATAACTTCTTATAACGTCTTCAAGCTCAACTTCATCAACTTGAGCTAGCCACTCTTTTGCACTTAATCCTCTGGTTGTATCCATACGCATATCTAAGGGGCCTTCTCGCATAAACGAAAAACCACGTTCTGCTTCATCTAATTGAGGTGATGAGACACCTAAATCTAACAATAAACCATCAATTTTACCTAACAATCCCATCTGATCTAGATAATCATATAAATACGCAAAACTATTATGGATGCAGTGTACTCTTTCATCGTTAAGCGCTTGTGCTACTTTTATTGCATCAGGATCTCTATCAACTACGATTAATTTACCATTAGGTCCTAGCTGTTCAAGTATTTTTCGACTATGTCCACCTCGTCCAAAAGTACCATCAACATAAATACCATCAACTTTAATATTTAATGCATCGACAGCTTCTTTTAGCATCACTGTTGTATGGAGGGCCATATGTTTTCCTAATTCACCTAGATATTGAGCGCCTGCATGTTATAAATTAAGCTAATGTTTAACTTATTCTAACTATAAAGCAAAGTCTCTTAATCTATCTGTTAACACTGAATCTATTGATTTTTCATCTTCAATATCTTGATTAATTTGTAATTGCCATGCTGTTTCGTCCCAAATTTCAAACTTATTTAGTTGACCTACGATCATAATGGCTTTGTCTAATTTCGCATGTTGCCTTAATGTTGGGGCAATAAGTACCCTACCAGCACTATCCATTTGACATTCACTCGCATGTCCTAAGAGCAATCTCTTGACTCTTCTCTCTTGAGGATCGAGACTTGAAAGTGTGGCTAGTTTTTTTTCAATAATTTCCCATTCTTGAAGAGGATAAAGTAATAAGCAAGGCTGATGGAGATCAATCGTACATACCAATTGACCTTCTGCATTATCGTTTAGTTCTTCTCGATACTTTGTCGGAATAACGATTCTTCCTTTAGTATCGAGATTTACTGAGGATGAACCTCTAAACACAACTCACCTTTATCCTATTTTTAAAATGGGTTTAATTACCACTTTATACCACAATTCCCCACTTTTTAACAAAACTATGCTTACTTTCTTTTCAAAATAATTGTAAAATTTTTGCAATACCCTACAATACACTGTTTATTTATACAGATCATTATTTTTACAATCAAATTTTGACTGTTTTTTAAGTTTATTATTTTGATTTATGAATTTTTTGGAGGGGGATTAACATAAGTAATCTATTGTTTTTAGTTGTTACCTAATGATTGACTGATTTATTTTATAGAGTGCTTTAATTTTTCTTACTTTTACTTTTACTTTTACTTTTACTTTTACTTTTCTCAAATTGTATACTTCATATAGGGATAATATAAGAAATAACTCTATTTGAACTGGTTTATATTTTTTGGCTGTGGTATTTTTTTACTGTATAAAATATATAGTATCCATTACTTATTTATTACGGTTTAAACTATTTGGAGGCTTTTTTATGCGATTAATTATTTCATTAATTCTTCCTTGGTTTACATTTTTTACAATTGGCCGCCCACTATCAGGTATTATCTGTCTCATACTTCAAGTGACACTAATTGGTTGGTTACCAGCCGTTATTTGGTCTGTTTATACATTAAGCCAATATGAAACAGATAAAAAAATAAGAAATGCAACTTCAGCTATGAGGAGATAGTAGAGTATCTGTAGAGAGGATTGTTAGATTTTTCTTATTTAGCGAAATAGTTACTCGCTATTGATTGGTGTTCTTAAACTATTTGAATAGCTGGTATATCGTTTTAATTTCTTTATCTAACCTTTTCAGCAATCATTTGTCTCATTTGATTAACCCACAAGAAAAATCCAAACATTCTTTGTGGGTTATTTTTTTAAAATTTGTCGGGCTAGGTTAACGAATAATTTTTTCGCCTCTTGCTATCCCTACAATACCAGAACGCACAACTTCGACAATTTCAGATACTTCGCTAATAGCATGATTAAATGCGTCTAATTTTGCACTCGTGCCAACTAGCTGCACAGTATATAACTTGGATGTTACATCAACTATTTGTGCTCTAAATATATCCGCAATATCTTTTACTTCACTTCTTGCAGGCCCGGAAGTTTTCACTTTAACTAGCATAACTTCCCTTTCAACATATTGTTCAGGCACAAGTTCTGTGACCCTAAGCACATCTATCAATTTATGCAATTGTTTTTCTATTTGTTCAATGCCTTTATCATCTGCAACAGTTTGAATCGTTATACGCGATAAAGTGGAATCATCCGTAGGTGCTACAGTTAGGCTATCAATATTGTAGCCTCTTTGAGAAAACAATCCTACTACACGAGATAATGCCCCAGATTCATTTTCTAACAGAACAGATATAATTCTACGACGCATATTAGTTCCCCTCACTACTTAATGTATTTTCTGTTTTGCTCAGCCACATTTCATTCATCGAGCCACCTCTTATTTGCATTGGATAAACATGTTCTTTCTCATCTGTAATGATATCAACAAAAACTAATTTATCTTTATAGCTTAATGCTTCCTTAAGCTTAGGCTCTAATTCTTCAGGCGTATTGATTTGGATACCTACATGCCCGTAAGCCTCAGCTAGCTTGATAAAATCTGGTAATGAATCCATATAAGAGTGAGAATGGCGACCCGAATAAATCATATCTTGCCACTGTTTAACCATTCCTAAATAACGGTTATTTAAATTAAGTACTATGACAGGTAAATTATACTGTAATGCTGTTGAAAGTTCTTGAATGTTCATTTGTATACTTCCATCCCCAGTAACACACACAACAGTTTTTTCTGGAAAGGCTAATTTTACTCCAAGTGCAGCAGGTAAACCAAATCCCATAGTGCCAAGTCCACCCGAATTAATCCAGCGTCTTGGCTTATCAAATGGATAATAAAGAGCCGCAAACATTTGGTGTTGTCCCACATCAGAAGTCACATAGGCATCACCTTTTGTGAGTTTGTAGATCATTTCAATTGCAGCTTGAGGTTTCGTAATTTGCATGTTTCTGTCAAATTCTAAGCACTTCTTAGCACGCCACTCTTCAATTTTTTCCCACCAGTGATTTATTGCTTTTGTATTTTGTTCTTTTTCTAGTTCATCAAGTACTTCAATCACTTTAATTAATACATTTTTTGCATCACCAACAATAGGAATATGTGCCGTTACAGTTTTAGAAATTGATGTAGGATCGATATCAATGTGTATAACAGTAGCATTTGGGCAATATTTTTCTAAATTGTTTGTGGTTCTATCATCAAACCTCACTCCCACAGCAAATATAACATCTGCTTCATGCATCGTCATGTTTGCCTCATAGGTCCCATGCATTCCTAGCATTCCCACACTATTTTTATGTGTAGCAGGAAACGCACCTAATCCCATCAATGAACTGGCAACTGGAATTCTAAATTGTTCAGAAAGTTTAATAAGCTTTGCATGTACTCCAGCAGCTATTGCGCCACCACCTATATACATAACAGGTTGTTTAGCCTCGATTAAAGTCTGTGCAGCACGTTTAATTTGTCCCTTATGCCCTTGCACAGTAGGGTTATACGAACGAAGTTTTACTGATTTAGGATAACTATAAGGGAATTTAGTAGCTGGATTTACTGTATCTTTAGGTATGTCAATCACAACAGGACCTGGTCTTCCTGTTGACGCAATATAAAAAGCTTTTTTAATTATCTCTGGGATCTCTTCTGCATGCTTAACCATAAAACTGTGTTTAACAATAGGACGAGAAATACCGACCATATCACACTCTTGGAATGCATCATAACCTATTAATGAACTAGGCACCTGACCTGAAATGACCACAAGTGGTATTGAATCCATATATGCAGTTGCAATTCCAGTGATTGCATTTGTGGCACCAGGCCCTGAAGTTACTAGTACTACCCCAACGTCACCTGTCGCTCTTGCATACCCATCAGCCATATGAACCGCAGCTTGTTCATGTCGTACGAGTATATGATCTATACCACCTACGGTATGTATTGCATCATAAATATCTAGAACGGCACCACCTGGGTAACCAAACATATATTTCACACCTTGATCGGCAAGCGATCTTACTAACATTTCACCGCCTGATAGCATTTCCATTGATATACACCTCTAAATGATATTAATTCTGGCTGTTGAATCCTTTATTAAAAATTCATCCTTGCTGATTTTTATAAAAAAACACCCTAGTAATTAACTTAAATTATGTAAGCTAATAACTAGGGTGTCTCATGCAAAAACTGATATTTAATTGATTGTATTAACTCTCTC
This sequence comes from Thorsellia kenyensis, assembly GCF_042432445.1. Lineage (NCBI taxonomy): Bacteria > Pseudomonadati > Pseudomonadota > Gammaproteobacteria > Enterobacterales > Thorselliaceae > Thorsellia > Thorsellia kenyensis. The sequence continues at coordinate 152,115 of NZ_JBHLXE010000100.1, forward strand.
ACGTAATTCTTTCCCAGGTTTGAAATGAGGCAAGAACTTATGATCTAATTTAACTTTATCACCAGTTTTTGGATTCCTTGCTAAGCGTGGTGCTCTGTGATGGATACTAAAACTACCGAAACCGCGAATTTCAATCCTTTCACCGGATGCTAGGGTTGCAGACATCAATTCTAATATCTCTTTCACAGAGTTTTCCGTATCTAAAACATTTATGCCACTAAATTGAATTACTAAATGTTCAATTAACTCAGATTTTGTCATCGTGATTATCCTCAAATTTAATAAACTATAGTAGATGCTATAAAGCATCTACTATAAAAATCAGGGTAATATCTTAAACTTAAATTTTAAAAATTAACCTTTTGCAGCTTTGAACGCTTCAGCCATAGCATTTGTAGAAGGAGCTTCTTCTGCTTTAGTATTAACACTTGCAATAGCTTCTTTTTCTTCAGCATCATCTTTTGCTTTAACAGAAAGTGTTACAACGCGATTTTTACGGTCAACACCAGTAAATTTCGCTTCAAGGGTATCACCTACGTTAACAACTGTTGTAGCATCTTCAACTTTATCTTTAGATATGTCAGCTGCACGGATATAACCTTCAACACCATCAGCTAATTGTACTGTTGCACCTTTAGCATCAACTGCAGTGATTGTGCCCGAAACAACTTCACCTTTCTTAGTAGCTGAAACATAGTTATTGAATGGGTCTTCATTAAGTTGTTTTATTCCTAATGAAATACGCTCACGCTCAGCATCAACCTGAAGAACTACAGCAGCAATTTCATCACCTTTCTTGTAATCTTTAACCGCATCTTCGCCTGTAGCATTCCAAGAGATATCAGATAAATGAACTAAGCCATCAATTCCACCTTCAAGACCAATAAAGATACCGAAGTCAGTGATTGATTTAATTTTACCTTCAACACGATCGCCTTTGTTAAATGTCTCTGCAAAATGTAACCAAGGGTTAGTTTTACATTGTTTTAGACCTAAAGAAATACGGCGACGCTCTTCATCAATTTCTAAAACCATTACTTCAACTGTGTCACCTAAGTTAACGACCTTAGAAGGATGAATGTTTTTATTTGTCCAATCCATTTCTGAAACGTGAACTAGGCCTTCAACACCCTCTTCAATCTCAACAAAACAACCATAATCTGTCAAGTTACTGACTTTACCTGTTAGACGTGAATCAACTGGGTAACGACGTGCAATTGATAACCATGGATCTTCGCCTAACTGTTTTAAGCCTAAAGAAACACGTGTACGATCACGATCGAATTTTAATACTTTAACAGTAACTTCTTCACCTACTGTTACAACTTCGCTTGGATGTTTGACACGTTTCCACGCCATATCAGTGATATGAAGTAAACCATCAACACCACCTAAATCAACGAATGCACCGTAATCAGTTAAGTTTTTAACGATACCTTTAACTTCTGCGCCTTCTTGTAAATTCTCAAGAACTTGGTCGCGCTCAGCGGTACTTTCTGATTCAATAACAGCACGACGAGAAACAACAACGTTATTACGTTTTTGATCTAGTTTGATAACTTTGAATTCTAATTCTTTACCTTCAAGGTGTAGTGTGTCACGCACTGGACGAACATCTACTAATGAACCAGGTAAGAATGCACGAATACCGTTTAACTCAACTGTGAATCCACCTTTAACTTTGCCATTGATTAGACCAATAACAGTTTCAGCATCATTGTGAGCTTTTTCTAGTACAATCCAAGACTCATGGCGTTTTGCTTTTTCACGAGATAAAATTGTTTCACCAAATCCATCTTCAATTGCATCAAGAGCAACATCGATTTCATCACCAACTTCTACTTCTAATTCGCCTTGGGCATTTTTGAACTGTTCAACAGGGATAGCAGATTCAGATTTAAGGCCAGCATCAACAAAAACAACATCTTTGTTAATACCAACAACTTTACCTTTTACGATTGTACCAGGACGCGTTTCAACAACTTTTAGCGATTCTTCAAACAGTTGAGCAAAATTTTCAGTCATATTAATAATCTTCAGTATATATAGGTTAACAGCCAGCAGGCATCCTGCCGCTTGGGGTTGTGAAAAGAAGTTTAATCATCAGCATCCGTGCAAAACGAATAATTTCGTCCTTTTTGTGAGTTTTATTAACACAAATGATAATTAAACGGTTAAGTCAAAGACTGATAAAACAGCACTTAAATCCTATCTAAAAGTTTGAGCGCTGCTATTCAAACTCAAAGACACTACATCTCGCAGATCTAAGGAATTATGAGTAATTGCAGTCTTTCAATTACCCAAAACAAATATTTACTCCGTAAATGATATTTTATTTAAGCTCTCTTACAGCCTAAATCATTTAACGGCATAGAAATTTAACACTTTTTGACCATTAAAACAAGTTAATATATGAGTATGAACACATAATTCCTCACACTTTACAAAACCCGTTAAATTTTGTACAGATGCTCAACCCAATTTTCCTTCTACGAAGTTAAGTGCTTTTTTAAACACTTCATCAATCCTAAGTGAAGTTGTATCAATGACTAATGCATCCTCGGCTGGAACCAAAGGAGCTATCGTACGCGTTCTATCCCTAATATCTCGTTGAATAATATCATCTAAAACAGTATGATAATTAAAACTTAGGCCTCGTTCTTTTAGTTGATTCACTCGTCTTAATGCTCTAGCTTCACTGCTCGCATCAATAAACAATTTTGCAAAAGCTTTTGGAAATACTACCGTTCCCATATCCCGCCCATCGGCTACTAATCCTGGTAATTTAGCAAAATCGATTTGCTTTTGTAACAGTTGTTCTCTAACTTTAGGCAGTGCAGCTATTTTAGATGCTAATGTACCTACATGTTCAGCCCTAATTAATTCTGATACATCCTGCTTAGAGAGCAGAACCTGCACTTTTTGTGTTTTTGAACCAAAGCAGACGTCCATCGCTTGCGCAAATTGAACAATCTCATCCTCTAAGGCATCTTGTTCATCATTTTGAATTAAATAAAGGGCAAGCACCCTATAAATAGCACCTGAGTCTAATAAATGAAACCCAAAGTGATTTGCTAAAGATTGGCTCAACGTGCCCTTACCCACACCACTTGGTCCATCAACAGTAATTATTTTTATTTCTGAATTAATCATCTTAGCCCCTTTATTTGTTACTAAATTGAGCTAATTTTAAAAACTCTTCAAAGTAAGTAGGGAATGTTTTACTAGTACATTTAGGATCATTAATAATAACAGCCGTATCAGAAAGCGCCACTAAAGAAAAACACATGGCCATTCTATGATCGTTATAAGTATCAATCTCAGCAATAGTGAATTTATTTGGAGGAGTAATATGAATAAAATCTTCTCCTTCTTCAACCAAGGCGCCTACTTTTCTTAGCTCAGTTGCCATAGCAAACAACCTATCGGTTTCCTTTACCCGCCAGTTATAGATATTAGTTATTTTGGTAGGACCTTTAGCAAATAAAGCTGTTGTTGCAATAGTCATCGCCGCATCAGGAATATGATTTAAATCCATATCAATGCCCTCTAAATCATTCACCTCAGATTCAATATAATCATCACCCCAGGTAATTTTTGCCCCCATTTTTTCAAGCACTGCTGCAAATTGTGTGTCACCTTGGACACTATTTTTGCCTATACCCGTGACTCGGACTTTCCCTCCTTTTATTGCCCCAGCAGCTAAGAAATAGGATGCAGATGAGGCATCACCTTCAACAAGATATTTACCCGGAGAAACATAGCGCTGATTACCCTCAATTACAAATTCTGTATAATTATTATTTTGAACATGAATACCAAAGGTTTGCATCATATGCAACGTGATATCAATATAAGGTTTAGAAACTAATTCCCCTTTTATTTTAATGATGGTCTTATTTTTAGCTAAAGGCGTCATCATAAGTAATGCCGTTAGAAATTGACTTGAGATTGTACCATCGACATGAATCCTGCCGCCTTCGAAGCCTCCGGTTAATTTAATTGGAGGATACCCATGAGTTTCTAAGTATTCAATTGAAGCACCGCCTTCTTTAAGTGAATCAACTAAATGTAAAATGGGACGCTCTTTCATTCTCGGTTCACCAGTCAAAATAATCTCCGGATGAGAGCCTAAGCAAAGTACTGCAGTGAGTGGACGTATGGCTGTACCTGCATTCCCAAGATAAATTTCTAACGCTTGTGTTTGGTTATGAGTCAATATACCGTTCATTCCCTCAACTACACATGTTTTTTTATCTTCACTTATTGAAAAATTCACCCCTAGTTGGGTTAAAGCCCCTAACATGTAACGAACATCATCACTATCTAATAAATTAGTTATAGTGGTTTTACCATCTGCTAAGGCTGCTAACAGTAACGCTCTGTTTGAAATACTCTTAGAACCAGGCAAGTTAATTGTCCCTGAAATATGCGCAATTGGCTCTAATTTAATAAACTCACCCATCTTATCCTCTCTAAAAAAGTATTGAACATTATATTCTTTGGTTTTTAATTGGTTCTATTGTTTTATAATAGCAACAACCGTTTTTGTTAAAGGAAACCTGCAAATTTCTATTGTTTTTCCACTATAAAATTATCTATTTTTCCAAATATTCAAAAAGTGTGCTAAATATTGCCCCGCTAAAATAATGAAGCTTATTATCAATTTCTTCTTGGACTTCCTGACTAGATTGTTCAAGCACTCTTTTCACATAAACATTTTTTTTATCATTATCATGCATTGAAATTTGAAATACTTCATCATTTAGATTGTCTGCATCATTGCCATTTTTTTGTTTTTTCCCATTTTCTATAGCGATAGCAGCGCAACTGTCTGGTAAGCAAAAACAGATATCTTTATGACCTAAATAGAAATATTTAATCAGTTTCAGTAATTCTAGCGCAGCAGAATTTTTATCTATGTATCTAAATTGTTTAATTTGAATTTCATTTTTTTTGGACTCAACCCCTATCATGGTTGAATAATATCCTTCTTGTTCATATTGAATGCGTGTGAATTCATCTAAGCATAAACAGTATAATAAATGTTTTATCCAAAACGTAAAATAGTATTTTGCACTATATGAACCGACTCGCCATTCGACTAATCCATGTTCCTTATAAGTAACAAGCCAACCTTCAATCCGTTCAAATAGAGATAGATCTTTATCTAATGGTAATATCTGTTTGAGTTGTTCATTTTTTTCATCTAAATCATTCATCCACTTAAATAATTGTGCTTTAGACAAATTAATTTCCATATTAACTTGCTTAGCCGAGAGTATTTCTCTATCTAAATTGAATCTCTGTGTTAATTCTAGATGCAAATCTCTGACACTCTTTAGAATTTTACTAACGGCTTTATTCGCTGCAGCATTAGCAGGTAACCCTCCTTGGGCCTTTAAAATGGAGCTAATATCTTCTTCGGTCTTTCCTGCCATTAAATAATCAAAAGCATACTTCTTCAATTCATAAAATTCTAATGAATCTGGCGTTTGAAATGGCTCAACCGTTTGAAACTTACTACTCTGCTCATTAAAATATAGCCCAAGGACCACTTTAAAAAAGTAGTCGACTGGTTGACTGTAAAATCTTACTAGATTATCTAGATTAATTATTTCATTCAGTTCTGACTCAGGGAAATGAATCGATTGATTGAATTCAGAAAGCGAAGTATCATTTTTTAACAGTTCAAACCACTCTTTAGCAAAACTCAAATAGGTTACTTTATTATGCTGACTTGGCTCATTATTTTCTTGTGCAGATATGAGAAAATTATCTAGTGAATAAGGAACTCTTGGATGAACTGTGATGAAATAATCACGCATTTTTAGTTTACTTGCATCTAAATTTAGTGTTCTATACGGTTCAATAACATAACTTTGTGTTAAATAGTCTAACAGTTCATTAACTACCATGGAGGGATTTTTTTCTTCATTGGTGGCTATCGAAATCCCTACATAACTGATATAAATTTTTTGTTCAGCTGAGAGTATAGATTCTAAAAACAGATACTTATCATCATCACGTCGACTCCTATCTCCAATTTGTTGAGAATATTTCATAAGATCAAAACTGATATTTACGACCTTTCTAGGATATAATGACTCACTCATCCCCAATAAGCAAACTTGTTTAAATGGAATAGAGCGCATAGGCATTAAGGTACAAAAGTTAATTTTACCCGCTAAGAATGGCTGATTAGAAGAGGTATTTTCTAAATTCATAAGCCAAGCGTCAACCAATAAATTTAAGGTGATAGGTTCTTCATAATTCATAACGGAACCCACTTGGATCACTCTATTCCATGCATCTATAAGCATCAATAAAATAGCAGTATCTTCTTTGTCAACTGAAACTAAATCATCTAGCATTTCATTAAACAATAGTTGCCACTCACTTAGAATAAATTCCCCTGATAGTCTATCTTGCCATTGCATTAATGCCTCAATCAATTCACAAAACTTACCAAGTAGTTGTGGTACCATTTGCCCGCCATCATAAGCCAATTTTTCTTGCCAAATGCCACTTTCACTATTTTTAAGTAAACCCAACAACATTCTTTCTAAACCAAAACGCCATGTATATTGTCCTACTGCAGGTAATTCTTGTGCCTGAACCCATTCATCATCTCGCCCCCAGTAGATATGTGTTTTTTCAATCCAATACGTGATTTGTTCTAATTCATCACTGCTCATATCGAATTTTTTTAGAAGTGCAGGTGAACTAATTAAGCGAAGTACTTCTTCAACAGTAAATCGGGTTTTAGGTAAATGAAGTAATTGAGTGGTTAATTCAATGAGTGAATGTGTCGATTTGACACTCCTATCTGCTATTGAAAATGGTAAATATCTTGAAGATGGGGCATTACCAAATATCGCTAGGATATAGGGAGCATATAGGGTAATATCTGAAACCATCACTATAACATCTTTTGGTTCTAGCGATTTATTTTGCTCAAATTGCGCTAATAAATAGTCTTGGAGTACTTCAACTTCTCTTACCATTGAGTGACAAACATGCAAAGAAATAGAATCATCTTTTTCATCAATTAACACTTTAGTCTGGCTAGTCGACAGTTCTTCTAGTGTCACACCCAACTTTTGTCTATTCTGCAAATGTAAAATATCCGCTTTTAATTGACCAAGTACTGTTTGATTTGACTCTTCAACAAATGCATCAATCTCTTGAACATATGTTAATTCAGCAAATTGATAAAGTTGCTCCTTGGCTAGTTTACCCCAATTAGCAAGTAATGGGTGAGTTGATTCTAAATCAACTGCTAACGCATTAATCACTCCATTATCTTGAATTTTGACGTACTCACTCTCATTAAAGGCAAAATTTTTATATTTGCTAGAAACGCTTTTCCTTGATCTTATTCTATTTTTTAAAACGTTCGTCGTGGTTTGTAAATCAGCCCAATAATGACGAGAAGGATTGGTATACATGATATGGACATCGATATGCTTACCTAGCGCCTCAAGCACATTAATAGATAAAGGAGGTAAGGTGCAAATTCCACAGATAAAAATTCTTTTCGGTAAATTCAATGTTTCTATTGAGGTTTGTTCTAATAATTTAACGAGATCACCATACATTGAAGCACGGTGGTTCAAAAGTGAAGAGCCATGCTCTTTTGCCATAGTTTGAATAATTGTTTGCCATAAAATAGCCTGCCAATCTTGCACTTCGCCTATGCCATCAATCCTTTGCCCTTTTTCCCATTCCAACATCCAATGGGGGCGATAGACAAGATAATGATCGAACACATCTGCACATTTTAAAGCCAATTGATGTTTTTTATTCTGATCGTCATCTTCTTGAAGGTACCGAGCAATTGTATTAAATTCTGGTAATGAAAGTAGTGAAGGTAAAACTTTCATGACCCACCAAGTAATTGTTAATTTATCAAAAGTCACTTCATTTTGTGTATTATTCTCAAGTACTAACTGATTAAATAACCTCCAAAAAAAACCACTAGGTAAAGGAAATTCGACATTGGCAAGAATCCCTAATTCTTTGGAAAGCTCTATTTGTAGCCATTTCGCCATTCCTTGACTTTGTACTACAACAATTTCTTTTTCGAAAGGAGAAGAGAGTGGTGAAGTATCCATGATGTAAGCCATTAAGCTTTTTAATACATCTAATTTATTAGAGTGGTAAATTGTTAACATCAAGTATCACCTTCAAAAGAATTATGTTAAAATTTAAGGGAATTTATGGCTATTAAATGTCTTATCTTTCCTAAGGTATCTGAACTTACAACGCGTTGGCATCTTTCGATATCGCATTAACTGGCAGAATGATATTTCGTTAAAAGGAATAGGATGAAGCAAAGACCAAAAACATTAGAGTCGCTATTACAAAAATTCAGTGATGAGCATCCCCCGTTACATAGCATTGTGCAACAAAGTCACGCGCTTAGTCAATTAAGTGACGCGCTTAATACTATTTTACCTGAAGAAATGCGTTCACACATTAGGGCGGCTAATTTTAATCAAGGCACACTTGTATTACAAATCAGTAGTGCAGCTTGGCAATTAAGACTAAATTACTATCGTGAAGAGTTAATTGATAAACTTAGGCAATCTATTTTGCCTGGATTAGTCTCGGTTACTTTTAAAATTAATCCAGACATACTCTCATGGAAGCAAGAAAAATTCAAACTTAATACTTACAAATTGAAGGCCCCGATTCAGTTTACCCTGGATAAGCCCAGAAAAATTAGCCCTGAAACAGGAAAAATTTTACTTACGCTCTCTAACGAAGCCCCACCAAAATTATCTGATGCATTAAAAAAAATGGCCATGCATGCTTTTAAACCCCCGACCTTAAAATAATTAATATTGGAACTCGTATGATTTTAAATGATGATTCTGCTTTAGATCTCGCTTTTGAACTGTTTATGACTCTAGCTTCAGATAACTTGTCTGAACATGAAATGGCACTTTTTAACCAATATTTTAATGAGTATGGCTTTATTGAATTGTTTGATTTGGAAGAATCTACATTAGATAATCTTGATACTTCTATGGATTTTACATCTGAAAATGATTTAGATACAGAAGGGAATGTTTCTTTTAGTTCATCGCTTGCTGAAGTGATTATAGGTGCCAATCCACCTAATAGCAAGCACTCAGTTTTATTTGCAAAAGTCATTTTATCACTGGATTCAGAAAAACAGTTTAGCCACATTCAGTGGATGAGCGACTTGAATTAATTCTTAGGTACCGTCATGAGTTTTCTTTACACAATTGTTACCTACAGATAAAGAGTTAGTTTTTACTTTATCGTGTGCAAAAATTTATAGTGGGATTGACACCATTTAAATTTATCAACATTTTCAATTGGTTGAAGGTGAACACTTTTAGAACCTCTCTCTTTAACATTATGAATCAGTAAAGAGAGAGTATAGATATCCCTACATCCTTTCTACTGTCTTAATACCTAAAGTCTCGAGTCCTGTTTGAATCGTCTTAGCTGTAAGATGGGCTAACAGTAATCGGCTATTTTTAATCGTATCGAGTTCTGCTTGTAAAATTGAACACGCCTCATAAAACTTTGAAAATAAACCAGCAAGCTCAAACAAATAGGTACACATTACATGGGGAGTACCCTCTTTAGCCACTGTAAGAATAACTTCTTCAAACTGTAAAAGAGATAGAGCTAAAGAAATTTCTTCCGGTGCATTTAATACAATAGAACTGCTAGCGATACTTTGTGGAGATATCCCTGCTTTTTTGAAAATTGAATTCACCCTTGAAAAAGCATAAAGCATGTAAGGCGCCGTATTACCATCAAAAGAGAGCATATGATCCCAATCAAAAATATAATCTGTGGTTCTATTTTTAGATAAATCAGCATACTTCACTGCACCTATACCTACTATTTCACTCAATCTATCAAGCTCTTGTTCATCCATTTCACTGTTTTTACTTTGAATTAATTGCTTCGCTCTGTCTTTAGCTTCATCTAACAAATCAATTAATTTAATGGTTCCTCCCGAACGCGTCTTAAACGGTTTACCATCTTTACCTAGCATCATGCCAATTTGATGATGTTCTAATGAAACAGAATCTGGAACATAACCTGCCATTCTTGCAATTAACCATGCCTGAGTTAAATGTTGATTTTGTCTTGAATCTACATAATAAAGTGCCCGATTAGCTTTAAGCTTTTCTACTCGATATTTAGCCGAAGCAATATCTGTTGTAGTATATAAGAATCCACCACCACTTTTTTGGATCACGACTCCCATAGGGTCACCATTTTTATTTCTATACTCATCTAAATAGACTACTGTAGCTCCTTCACTTTCTACAGCTATTCCCCGATTTTTTAAATCGGTTACTATTTCAAGAAGCATATCATTATATAAACTTTCTCCCATCGTATCATTTTCGCTTAGCGTGACATTAAGTCGCTCATAAACTAAAAAATTTTGAGCCATAGTTAGCTTGACCAACTTTTGCCACATTTCTAGACAATAAGCATCTCCGCTTTGTAGTTTAACCACATAATCTCTTGCTTTAATAGCGAATGATTCGTCCTCATCATAAGTCTTTTTAGCATCACGATAAAAGGCTTCAAGATCGGTTAATGCCATATCTGTTGCATGCTCATTTTGCATCTTTTCTAAATAAGCAATCAACATCCCAAACTGAGTACCCCAATCACCAATATGATTAGCCCTAATCACATTATGCCCTAAAAAACTTAACGTCCTTACGACTGCATCTCCAATAATTGTCGTTCTTAAATGCCCTACATGCATCTCTTTTGCGACATTTGGGGCTGAGTAATCAACAACAACTGTTTCTGGAATAACTGGAGAAACACCCAAGTTGGGAGAAGAAATAACCTCAGAAATTTTGGTCGCTAACCACTCCGGTTTTAAGGTGATATTGATAAATCCTGGTCCTGCGACCTCAAGATTTTCAATCATATCTTTGGTTATATTTTCTAGCTTATTGATCAGTTGCTCGGCAAGCTCGCGAGGCATTTTTCCTGTTTTTTTTGCAATCGACATAACACCATTAATTTGATATTGTCCAAATTGTGGCTTTGTAGATACCCTTATCTGAGGATCCCAATCATCAATTTGAGATAATTGAAAAAGTGCTTCTTTTGCATGATTTGATAAAATAGACTGAATATTCAAAATAGTTCCTATTAGAATGTGACTTGTTTTTAAATTTTCAAAGGCCAAATTTAGAAATTAGCTAGGCACAATGAAATAGTTTAAAATAGCTGTTGTTATATTTAATATTCACTATTCAGTGAATGCGATTTTATTATTATAGCATTTTTACTATTAATCCGTCAGCAACTCAAAAAAAACTTATCTTTTAAAATATTTGATATATGATAGACATTAAATATTCAGGATTTAAACTACATAGAGGATACCAGCATGCGTTTGTGTGACAAGGATATAGAAGAGTGGTTGGATGATGGGCGTTTAAAAATTGAACCTAGGCCGCATTCAAACAAAATATGTGGTGCTACCGCCGATGTAACTCTTGGAAATAAATTCAGAGTTTTTCAAGCTCATACGGATGCTTTCATAGATTTAAGTGGCCCTAAAGATGAGGTTTCTGCTGCACTAGATAGAGTTATGAGTGATGAAATTGTTATAGCTGAAAATGAAGCTTTTTTTCTTCATCCTGGGGAACTCGCGCTTGGTGTAACTCATGAATCAATTAGTTTGCCTGCTAATATCGTCGGTTGGTTAGATGGACGTTCCTCTTTGGCAAGATTGGGATTAATGGTGCATGTTACAGCGCATCGTATAGATCCTGGTTGGCATGGCTGTGTCGTATTGGAATTTTTTAATTCAGGCAAACTTCCCCTAGCGTTAAGACCCGGTATGGGCATTGGAGCAATTAGTTTTGAGTTATTAACCGACTTTGCTATTCGTCCCTACAATCAACGTAAAGATGCAAAATACAAAGATCAACAAGGTGCGGTGGCAAGTCGCATTAATCAAGACAACAAATAAGGAGTGATAATGAACAGCCCCATTTTATTAGGCGTCAATATTGACCATATCGCCACGGTGAGAAATGCAAGAGGTACAAATTATCCCGATCCTATCCAAGCTGCTTTTATTGCCGAACAAGCAGGTGCAGATGGCATAACCATTCATTTAAGAGAAGATAGAAGACATATTACGGATAGAGATGTTAAATTATTAAAAGAAACCATCCAAACTCGAATGAATCTAGAAATGGCAGTGACCGATGAGATGGTAGCGATAGCTTGTGAAATCAAACCTACTTATGTTTGCCTTGTTCCCGAAAGAAGAGAAGAAGTCACGACTGAAGGAGGATTAGATGTTATTAGCCAATATGATAAAGTAAAGTCTGCCATTGATAAGCTCTCAGATGAAGGCATACTGGTTTCATTGTTCATTGATCCTGAATTTGACCAAATAAGCGCTGCGGCAAATCTAAAAGCGCCTTTTATTGAATTGCATACAGGACAATATGCACAAGTCAACGGCTTATCTCAAGAAAAGGAATTAAACCGTATTCGTGAAGCTGCGCAATTCGCATCAACATTTGGTATTAAAGTTAATGCAGGACATGGTCTAACCTATCATAATGTCTCTGAAATTGCTAAAATCAAAGAAATATATGAACTTAACATAGGGCATGCAATTATCGGTCAAGCTTTATTTAGTGGTTTAGCATATTCAGTCTCTGAAATGAAACGCATTATGCTTCAAGCCAGGGGTTTGTAATCAAAAAATTCAATTTATGTTAAGGTAAGCTATGGCAATATTTGGAATTGGTTCTGACATTGTTGAAATTTCTAGAATTAAAAAAACTTATGACCGGTTTGGTGATAAGTTTGCTAAGCGGATCTTGACAGACAATGAATGGCAAATTTATCAAACTCATGCCGATAAAATTAGATTTCTTGCTAAAAGGTTTGCTGTAAAAGAAGCTGCGGCAAAAGCGTTAGGATTAGGGATCAGAAATGGTCTTGCATTTAATCAATTCGGTACTGTTAATGACGAATTTGGAAAACCTTCCTTGCAATTATTTAAGACAGCTCAAATGCTTAGCGAACAATTGGGAATAACAACTTCACATTTGACGCTGTCAGATGAAATTAATTACAGCATTGCTTTTGTTATTTTTGAGAAATAAAATAAGGATCTAATAAGATCCTTTTGTTATTTTTCCTTGAATGACTTTGCAAGTTAACTCTTAAAAATATCTTTTAATAACCTATTTTCAATGGCCTCATCACTAAATTCACTATAGGCAAGATGAACTTTCTTCTGGTTATCGAGACTCTGTATACCCTGTTTTAGTAATCCTCGCTTTGAATGAGATAGCTCAGTAACCGTCTGGATGTTTTCAACTGTTTTCCCAATTAAATCTAACAATTCAGGAGATAAATTTGCTTCTACATCTATATCTGCAACATTAGGCAGCGTTGATGATAAATTTTCAAACTCAGTTTCTAAAGTAACTAGACTATCCCATTCTTGAGCATGGCATAATTTCATCATTTCTTCAGTCAATAGAAAAAGAGATTTATATTTATTTAATACAGCTTCTGTCATAGAAATTATCCAACTTCTTTTAAATATTTTTGATTAAGAACCAATTCCCAAAAGCTATAACATAATCTTATGCGCCAGCAGCAGGATCTATTTCTTTCCAAGCATCAGAAATATTTGTCAGTAATTTAACGACTTCATCAATCGCAGTAACATCATTTTTCAAATTAGCATGGACTAATCTTTCAGTCATATAACCGTATAATGAATCTAGATTATCCGCTAATTCACCATCAATTTCAGGGTTTAAAGAGGCTCTCAAGCCATTATCAATAATACCTACCGCTTTAGATATAGCAACACCCTTCTCTGCAATATGGTTTGGCGAGTCACCTTGCTCAATTAATATTTTGGCTCTTAATAATGCGTTCACAGCACCGTCAAACAATAAAGAAATAAGATGATGAGGACTTGCACTCATCACACTACTTTCAAGTCCGACATTTGCATAAGTTTGGGTTTTTGCTTTTGATGGAGAATACATAATTGACCTCATTCATAAAAAAAACTTGCTGGCGAATCTTAAGTAAACTAAATTACTTACAATACGCCACACAAGTAAGTCTAGTGGTACTGATTATTTATTTTGGTTTGAAATAGCTGACAACTGCTGCGTTAAATAGGCACTTGTGCTATTCATTTGCGCCATCATTCTATCTAACGCTTCAAATTGTCTACGAGTTGATTCAATATTTGCTTCAATACTTGATGTTGTATTCTCAATCGTCTGTTCAACACGTTTAACTAATGAATTCAACGAATCTTCTTGCGTTTTGAACAGACCCGTAGAATTATTCATTATTGAAGAGAGCTGCTGACTTGTTGTCGTAGCATACCCAGTTTTTTCACCATCGCCGATAAAGAAATCTATGACAGCCTGGCTGTTCTCTTCAAGCGCCTTATCTAATTTTTTAGAATCAATTTCAAGCTTAAGTGTACTCGTTCCTGCAACATCAGATGTATTTAAAGTAATACCTAAACTGTTTAGAGTGGAAAATACGCCATCTTGGACACTAGTCACTTGATTTCTTAATTGATTTTGCAAACCTCTTAATGCAGTATTTCCTAGCAAATCACCATTTGAAGCAGAAAGTTCTTCACCGGGCTTGCCTGGTACAAATTTTGTTTGGTTTGCTATTGTTGTTTGCACTTCGTTATACGCATCAACATAGGCTGTTATGGCGGCTTTCAGTTCTTTAGAATCCTTGCTGATTGTTAAGGTTTCTTTATCATAAACAGTTTTCGTTAAACCATTTTCAGTAATTTCTGAAGTCCCACTCAGACTTTTAACTGTAAGTGAAACTCCGTCGACCACATTCTCAAATGCATTTGTACTACTAGTTAATCTAACACCATTAAATTGTATAACAGCATCGCTAGCATCTTTCACATTATTAGTATTTAATGAAGCGACTATGTCATCAAATTTTTGACTTGAAGCACCAGATACAGACACAGTAAATGCTGAGTCAGCACCTGTTGAACGACTAGATAATGCAAGGTAGCCTTGACCACTTCCGTCATAAACAATTTCAGCACGAACAACATCGTCTGAAGCATTTATTTTTTTACGAATGTCATCTAAGGTATATTCACCTGCTTCAAGAGTTATTTCAAAAGTCCCATCTTCTGCGCTAGGAGAAGCAAATGATATTTTTGTATCGCCTGTGGAGGTAATTAAGACATCATCCTTACCAGCTGATTGAGTAGATTGAGAAACTTGTCCACTTGCTAATTCAAGGACTGAAACGCTATAACTACCAGGATTTGCACCCGCTTTTACGCTCGCAGTAAAGTTCTCATTTGAGCTAGTAACTGATGTTGTGCTTAGCTCTTTGATTTTAGCTAAGTTTTGTGCAGCTGCATCTAACTTAGCAACAGAGGATTTGACAACTCCCCATGCAGTTAACTGGTTATTTAAACTTGATTTTTGATCTGTTAAGGGCTTTAAGCGTGTTTGTTCTGACGCCAATAATTGATCTAAAATACCTTGAAGATCAAGACCTGAACCTACGCCTAGTGAACTTATACCTGCCATATAGGACTCCTTTGGAATTTTTGATTTTTTTTAAATCAAATTGGAAACATTTTATCTAATCTTTAAATCTATAAGTATATCGACCTAATCAATGTGAACTTTAATACTTTTTAATCACTTTGTTCAGCACTACAAATATTATAATTTATTATTATTTGTAACCAATTATACAACAGGATCCCTATTAAGCCTATTTACTTTACAACTATTTAACCTGTTTACATGGTTAAATAGGTATGTTTCTTTCTCATTATTTAAGAATGAAGAATGAATAATTAATCAAATTCCAATAAAACACTTTCGTTACCTAGCAACATTTTTAAATCGTTTAATAAATCATCATTAGCCATAACTTTCCATTGTTCGCCTAAAACAATTCTGGCTCTAGCTTTTTCGGTCTGATAATAAATATGCAACGGAAGATTACCCCCTTGATGGGCATTTAAAATTGCTTTCAATTTAGGTAAAAATGCTTCATTCAAACTTTTCTCACTTAAGGATAAACTAACACCTTTAGCATATTTTTCTCTTGCCTGACCGATATCAATAAGTTCTCTTACAATCATTTTATTGCCACCATTAAAATCATCATGCATGACCGCACCCGTTGCAATTAATATTTTGTCCTTTTCTAAAAGATGGGTGAACTTTTCTAGTGCTTCAGTATAAAGCATTAAATCTAATCGACCCGATCTATCATCTAAGGTAATCAAACCAATACGACTGCCTTTTTTGGTCATTTTTACAGAGGCCGATAAGACTAATCCGCTTAACGTAATAACTTGGCCTTTACGTGTTGGCTGAACATCCTTAAGACTTACACCCGAAGTATAGCGCGACAGCTCTTTTAAATATTGAGTAATTGGATGACCTGATAAATAAAGTCCTAATGTTTCTCGTTCTCCATCTAATACTTTCTGCTCTGGCCATGGCGCTACTATCGCATAGGATTGTTCGACTTGCTCAGGCTCTTCTGCTAGCACACCAAACATATCAAATTGGCCAACAGATTCTTGCTTTGCATGTTGTTCTGCCATTTTAATAGCGCTGTCTAAACTATTCATAAGTGCAGCCCGATGTGGACCTAATCTATCTAAAGCCCCCGCCATAATCAATTTTTCAATGACACGCTTACCTATTTTTTTTAGATCGACTCGAACGCAAAAATCAAAAATTTCTCTAAAAATCCCACTATTTTTTCTTGCCTCTAAAATAGCTTCTATAGGGCCCTCTCCAACACCTTTGATGGCACCTATACCATAAACTATTTCACCTTTTTCATTGACATGAAATTCATACTTACCACTGTTGATATCCGGTGGTAAAACAGTTAATCCCATTCTCAAACATTCATCAACTAATCCAACAATTTTATCCGTATTATCCATGTCAGCCGTCATAACTGCAGCCATAAATTCAGCTGGATAGTGCGTTTTAAGCCAAAGAGTCTGATACGAGACTAAAGCATAAGCTGCTGAGTGCGATTTATTAAAACCATAACCTGCAAACTTTTCAACTAAATCAAAAATATGCATGGCTAACTCACCATCTACATTGTTTTTTTCAGCGCCTTCTTTAAAAATAGACCGCTGCTCAGCCATCTCCTCTGGTTTTTTCTTACCCATTGCACGACGAAGCATATCCGCTCCGCCAAGCGTATAGCCTGAGAGAACCTGGGCAATTTGCATCACTTGCTCTTGGTATAATATTATCCCATACGTAGGCTCAAGAACGGGTTGAAGACTTTCATGCTGCCAATTAATATCAGGGTAAGAAATTGCTTCTCTACCATGTTTACGGTCTATAAAGTTATCTACCATGCCTGATTGTAATGGACCGGGCCTAAATAATGCGACCAGAGCAATCATGTCTTCAAAACAGTCTGGTTGGAGTCTCTTAATTAAGTCTTTCATCCCTCTAGATTCCAACTGAAAAACTGCTGTTGTTTCAGAACGTTGAAGAAGAGCAAAAGACTTAGGACAAGTTAATGGTATACTTGCAATATTGACAAGTGGTTTATCTTCCCTAAGCAAACGGGCATTAATCATCTCTAATGCCCAATCAATGATAGTTAGAGTTCTTAACCCTAAAAAGTCAAATTTAACCAAACCTGCGTATTCAACATCATTCTTGTCAAATTGAGTAACGGGATGTTTTCCTTCGCTATCACAATATAATGGTGAAAAATCAATGATTTGGGTTGGCGCTATAACAACACCTCCAGCATGCTTGCCTGCATTTCTAGTCACTCCCTCTAACTGTCTTGCCATATCTATAAGCGATTTGACTTCTTCATCAGATTCATACATGACTGATAATTGCGGTTCTACTTCAAAGGCTTTAGCCAGCGTCATGCCAGGATCTGGTGGGATCAATTTTGATATTCTATCAACAAAGCTATAAGGGTGGCCAAGTACGCGCCCCACATCGCGAATAACTGCTTTAGCGGCCATTGTTCCAAATGTTATGATTTGGGATACGGCTTGCTGACCGTACATTTGAGCAACATGTTCTATGACTCTATCCCTCTTATCCATACAAAAATCGATATCAAAATCCGGCATCGACACCCTTTCAGGATTTAAGAAACGTTCAAAGAGTAAATCATATTCTAAGGGATCTAAATCAGTAATTTTTAACGCATAAGCCACAAGTGAACCCGCACCAGAACCTCTACCTGGTCCTACGGGAATACCATTATCTTTTGACCATTGGATGAATTCCATCACAATTAAAAAATAGCCAGGAAATCCCATTTGGTTGATGACTTGCAGCTCTACTTTTAGTCTTTCATCATACTCTCCCCTTTTTTGCAGACGCATCGCTTCATCAGGGAATAAAAATTCAAGTCTTTCTTCTAAACCTTCCTCAGCTTTTTTAACTAAATATTCTTTTTCAGTCATAGCGCCCGTTGGAAAACTAGGCAAGAAATATTCTCCTAGACGCAATTCAACGTTACATCTTTTCGCAATTTCGACAGAGTTGATAAGTGCCTCAGGAATATCTTTGAAAAGTTCGCACATCTCATCTTCAGATTTTAAATACTGCTCTTTTGAATAATTCTTTGGACGTTTAGGATCATCTAATGTGTATCCATCATGTATCGCAACTCTAATTTCATGAGCGTCAAACTCATCAGCCTCAATAAAGCAAACATCATTGGTTGCAACAACAGGCAAATCTTTTTTTTCTGCAAGTTCAATAGCTAAGTTAATGTAAATATTCTCTTCTTCACGCTGTGTTCTTATTAATTCTAAAAAGTATCGATTTGGGAAATAGGTTTGATAAAAATTCGTGTATTCATCAACTAAAGCGTGATTTTCTCGCAAAAGGGCTATTCCTACGTCCCCTTTATTAGCCCCTGACAGAATAATAATTCCTTCATTTAAATCTCTTAACCATTCTCTTTGAATATAAGGCCCCTCTTCCCTATAACCTTGCTGATAAGCCTTGGAAATCAGTGCTGTAATATTTTTGTAACCTGTCTCATTTTGAGCAAGTAATGTAAATTTACAATAGGTTGCGCCAAGGGCGCCATCTAAAAGCTGTAAATCTACACCTATGATAGGTTTTATCCCCTGCCCATGCGCATCTCCATAAAATTTAACTAATCCACATAGATTAGAAAAATCTGTCAAAGCAACAGCAGGCATGTTTTTTTGCGCAATTGCTTTCATTAATGGTTTAGTTTTAGCCAGTCCGTCTCGCATAGAATAATCACTATGGACATGTAGGTGTATAAATTTAGGATCGTTCATTACAATTTCCAGTACGTTAATAATTAGCTTTTACGCAAAAATCAATAGCCATATCTTAAACGTAATGTTTCAGGATAAGGGTTAAAATATCTTTGAGATTTTAAATAGGTTATATCGAACATATTCATATAGTGAATAAATAGTGTCAAAGGCGATAAAAGCGGCAATAGCCCTTTATGGTATCTTAATACCACGTCACTTAATTCTGCTTTTTGCTCAGGAGTTAAAAATTTTTTAAAATATCCCTGTATATGCATAAGTACATTGGTGTGATTTCTTCGGTTTGCAATCTTTGACATTGTCTCCATTAATTGCAAACGGTACTCTGCATAAAATTTAGCCAAATCATCATGGGTATTTAATTGCGCTATTTTTTTGCCAAGTAGACGATAATCAGATTGACTATGGGAAAGAAGGATTAACTTATACTGAGTATGAAACTGTACAAATTTTGCTTTAGTTAATCCATTTTGCATTATTGTTTGTAATTCATGTAGGGCAAATATCCTCCCAACAAAATTTTCTCGAATCAATGGATCATTTAGCCTTCCATCCTCTTCGATGGGTAACCATGGGAATTTTTTAATCAAAGCTGATGTGTAAATTCCTGTACCAATTTTTTTATTACTTTTATCTACTGGATTATATATTCTTACTCTCTCTAGTCCGCAACTAGGGGATTTAGCACACACAATATAACCTGATAAAAGTGGAAATTGCTCGAATGTTTTTTCAGAAAATTGATTCATTTTTTCAGTATAATCTTCTGATTCATCCTGACTTAAAGTCATTCTAATTTGGTTATCAATTAGATTGAGTCTCAGCGCTGGTCTCGGAGAAGGCATGCCAATACCCATTTCTGGGCATACGTCTATATAATCAACAAAATCGGCAAGGGATTTCATGGCAAAATGAAATCCCTTATGGCCACCATCAAATCTAACTGCTTGTCCTAAAAGACAACTACTTATTCCGATAGCTAATTTGCTCAAAGAAACCTCTTTTTACTTTAATTTTATTCTTCTAATCCTAACAAATCTTGAACACTTTGTTTTCTTCTAATTTGTTTAATCTCACCTCCATCAATTGCGTATTCAGCAATAAGTGGTCTTGAGTTATAATTTGAGGACATAGAAGCACCGTAAGCACCAGCATCATGAAAAACTAAGTAGTCATTTACATCAGCAGTCGGTAGAAGTCGCTGTTCAACCACTCCCCCCTCTTTTTGAGTAAAAACATCACCTGACTCACAAAGCGGTCCTGCAACTACTGTAGGTATAAGATCATTTGCATTACCTTCAAACCAATCTGTTTGTTGGCTATTAGCTTTTATAATTGAAATTGCATGGTAACTACCGTACATAGCTGGCCTCATCAAATCATTAAAGCCTGCATCAACAAGGACAAATTTATGACACCCCATAAATTTAGTGGCATGGATCTTAGACACAAGAATTCCTGATTGAGCAACTAAAAAACGCCCTGGTTCAATCTCAAGGGTAACCTTATGCCCTAATTCTGTTTCAATTGTTTTTCTGGCCGTGTCCCATAATTTGAAATAATTATCGGTATCTATTGTGGCATCACCTTCTTTATAAGGAATTGATAATCCACCACCCGCTGATATTGCTAAAAGATCATGACCAGCAGACTTAACAATTCTAGCTTGTGCTATCATTGCATCACACACTGATTTTAAATGCTCATAATCAACGCCCGACCCAATATGCATATGTAAGCCTAATAGTTTTAAATTATATTTTTTTAACAGTTCTAAAGCGAGTAGTAAATCAGCATGCCAAATTCCATGTTTACTATTTTCACCCCCAGTATTTGTCTTTTGGCTATGGCCGTGGCCAAACCCTGGGTTAATTCTTAACCACACAGGATGACCTGGAGATAATGTTCCTAACTGCTGTAGCATATCAATTGAACCCGTATTTACAGGGATATGGTGTTTTATAACTAACTCTAGCGTAGACTGGTTAATTACATCTGCTGTAAATACAATACTGTCCGCTTTAGCAAGATTACTATAACCCGCTTTTAAAGCCCTTAAAATTTCACCTTCAGAAACTGCATCAACGCAAACTTTCTCAGCATTCATTAATTTCAACGTATGAATATTGGAATTTGCTTTTTGAGCGAAACGAATTACATCAAACTGCCTTAGTTTTTTAATTTGCTCTCTTATAGTATCAAAATCATAAATCCAATAAGGAGATTTTTCTTGTTCATAAATATCGACAAGAACAGATGCTTTAAATAGTTTGGTTTGTAAATGTTTATGCATAATAAATACCTATGAGTCATCTTTAATAATTAGCTATAATTACAATCGTCTTATTGTATGATTTTCTTATTCTAAATGATATATCTTTTATCTTAGTATACCTAGATTAAAAAAAAAGACCTGCTTTTGCAGGTCTTTTTTTTTAATGATTCTGATTTTTATCTCGCTAAGGAGAATAAAGAAAGTCCTTTCATATCCATGAAGGTCTGGTAAGAGGCCTGTAAAGAATTTAAATTCAGCATATAATCAGATATACCTTTAGCCGCATCTAAATCCACAAGATCGGATATACGTTCTTGACCTGCTAGTTTTTGCTGAGCACCTAGATCATCCAAATTATCCAACTCTCTTAAAGAAAGTCCCATCTCCGTTTGGACCCGACCAATATTTTCAATGGCATTAGTAATACCACGGTTAGCTGTTGCTAACGCGTCACCTAGTGCATCAAATGCTGGCTGCCCAGCTGTAGTCGGAGTTTTTAATACGGCAATAAGTTTATCTAATGTATCAAATACACCATTGACACCAGAAGGTGTCCCATCAGGCTCTTCAATAGGATTTGAAGGCATACCTACAAAAATATCATCACCTAAAAAAGATACATTGAGTTCTCTTTGCGCCTCAACTTTTTGCGAAATGGGAGTATCACCGCCTTGATAGACAATTACACCTGATGCATCTTCTACAAAGGGAACTGTATCAGTTTTAAATCCAGAAAAAATATAATTTCCAAGACCATCACGAGTATTCGCAAGACCTAACAGTTCACTTTTGAGGCCTTCTAATTTATTTGCAAGAATTTCTCTATCTTCATCAGACATTGTTCCATTACCTGCATTAACAATTGTGGTCTTAATTTCAATCAGGTTAGTATTAACGTTTTGCATCACATTTTCAGAAAGTGCGATACTAGATTGTGCAAAACTTCTAGCAGTAGAGTATTGAGCATTCAAACCTAAAGACTGTTGTAATCTGACTGCTTGAGATGCTGCAAGAGCGTCATCAGAGGGATTAACAACCCTTTTCATAGTTGATAGGCTTAGACCCGCTGATAGCCATTTTTGATTTGAAGAATTAATAATGTTTGTTTGCTGTTGATACATCATACTAGTACTTATCATATTTTATCCTTGAATTTCTTCTAAAATGATTATCTTATACTTAAAATCGCATTAAACATGGTAGAGGCAGTTTTTATGACCTCAGCACTTGCTTGATAATGTTGAACGTATTTTTGCAAATCAACGTACTCTTGATCTTTATTCACACCCGAAAGATTTTGCTGCTCCATTGTGAGTTGATTAACAATATTTTCTTGGGCACGGAAGTTAATCTCTGCAGCCTTAGTTGACGTACCAATAACACCAACAACTTTTGCATAAGCTGTATTAAATGTTGAAGATCCTCCAACAAGATTTTGATTTTGCAAATCTAGCAAAGCTTTAGCATTAGTATTATCACTAGGTCCACTGTCAGGGGCACTTGCAGCAGCTAGTTCAGAAGGATCTTTAATCAGTAAACCTAAACCAGTTATCGCATCAGAGGTGGGTTTTAACTTAAAACTATCACCAACTTCCAAGTCAGCTTCATTATTAATTTCTATTTGAATACCTTCAAATTCTACAACAACTGGCACAGTACCGGTAACCATGGGAGGGATAACGGTACCATCAGAGAGACGCGTTACCTGCCATTGTCCCGCTCCCATATAATCCAGTCGATAATCCGTACCTTGCATTTTCGGGGTATCCACTCTAGAAATTTGTTGAATAAAAGCAGTCCCTTTATTATTGTTATTAGAGAAAGCGACGGGTGAACCTAATGAAAAAACTTCTTTACCCGGTTCGCCGTTTAAATCAAATCCCTGCATATGCTGCTTATTAAATTGATCAGCAAACACCATGGCAATTTGATTGATTTGATTTCGGGTTGTATCTAGTGTATCTCTAAATTGATACAGACCGCCTAGTTCACCTGAACGAATTTGGCTTTCTGGAATCTCAAAATTAATCCCTGGACTTGGGGAATATCCTACAGCCATTCTCGTTGGATCTGCACTTGATACGACAACTGATATTTTACCCGCTTGATTTCCTTGTACCAAGGATAAACCATTAGAAAATGATACATTGTAAGCGCCATTTTGTTCGGTGACCTGAACACCAACCAACTTATTAAGTTCAGTGACTAATTGATCTCTTTTATCCAGTAACTGATTAGGCTCTTGACCTGCCGTCAAGCCCCTCGCTTTTGTTATTTCAAGATTCAAATTGGCGATTTGCTCAGCATAGACATTAACTTGACCAACAATATCTTTCATCGATGTATTAATGCCTTCATCAAGCTCTCTTAAATAGTTATCGACAAAACCAAATTGCGCAACTAAACTCTCTGCAGTACCTATTACGGTTTGGCGGGCAGCTGAATCAGCAGGATTACTGACCATATTTTGAACATTATTGAAGAACTCTTGGAGTCCATCAGAAAGATTATTCGTATTATTAGCTAATAAATTATCAATCTGTCTTAATTGGTCATACACCATTGATTGGGAGGAGTTTAGTGCCTGTGCTGTCCTCAGTTGCTTATTAACAAATTGATCAAACAATCTATCTACAGACAGTACCTTTGCACCATTACCTATAAAACCAGAAGTTGAGCCTGTTGGACGTTGATCAGCAATAGAAACAACTTGTCTGTTATAACCCGGAGTCGTTAAATTAGCTATATTATTACTAACAGTATTAATTCCCATTTGGGAAACGTTGATGCCTGACAAGCCTATGCCAAGTAAATTAGACATATCTAACTCCTTCAAATGATAATAAGATTATTTTGTATTTACTTTTTAAATCGACTCAAGATGACAAAACTTTAACTTTTCAAAAGCTATCCTGCAGTCTTTATCATTATTTTACAATCTTAACGTTTGAATCTGATTATACTGTTTTGCTACTTTGTTAGACTCGGATTTTAGTTGACCAAGGATCGAAATAAGTTTATTTGCATAATTAGGATCCGTTGCATAACCCGCTTTTTGTATTTCAATTGCCGCTTTTTCTGCATTTGGGGCAGTAAGTACATGCTTATATCTTGGGTTTTGAGTAATTAAATCAACATAATCAGATAATGCGTGTTGATAATTATTGTAAACTCTGAATTTTGCTCTTACTTTTTGATATGAACCGTCAATAAATTCAGTGGTTAATATTTCAGTGGTTTTTCCTTGCCAACTTTTACCTGCTTTAATGCCAAAAAGATTATGACTTGGTTCACCTGTATGGGTTTTTATTTCACTTTTTCCCCATCCTGATTCAAGAGCAGCCTGTGCTAAAATTAAATTAGGATGAATACCCGTATCTTTACTCGCAAGTTGTGCTGGGCCAGTCAGTTTATTAACGAAGTCTTTTGCTCCTTCAAAAACTCCCTTTGCAAAAGCACCTGTTTTTTCACTGATATTAGCAGCGTAATTTTCCATTTTCTCTTTCGCATAACGGATGGTATCGTAATTACTTCTAAATGCGATGGTACCTTCTTGTTTATGCTCTTGTATCAATATAGGCTGATTTTCATTAATCAGTAAATTATTTAACTTTTCAAGGGGGAGTCCTGCTGGGTATTTTTCAGCAACTTCGGTTAAAGAGGAAGGATTTTGAGATAATTCAATATTTTTTATCAACTCATTAGCAAAGCCAACACCGCTTTTAGAAAGTTCTTGTGCTAATTGTTGGTCATATAATGAGTAATATAAATCAGTTTGATCGCTATTAAACAAGCTGTCTTTTGGAATTGCAGAACGCATGCTTTTAAGCATCATATTAAGAAACACGCCTTCAACTTGTTTAGCTACTTCTTTGATATGACCATTAGGATCTTTTGCTACTGCTGTTTTTAATTGATTTAATCCGTTAGCATCGTAAGAAGCAGAAAGTAAATCAAACTGATTATTCATTATTAAATAATCTCCAAATCAGCGCGCATACATCCAGCACTCTTCATAGCTTGTAAAATAGCCATAAGATCATTTGGTGTAGCACCTAATGAATTAAGAGCACTGATAACATTATTTAAACTCGCACTTGAGTTCACTTTTTGTAATGCTCCACCACCTTGCCTTACTGAAACTGCTGTATTATTTTCTGTCATAGCTTGACCACCAGCTAAAGGTGCATCAGGCTGCACAACATTTTCTTGTTGATTCACCTCAATAGTTAGACTTCCTTGTGCAATAGCACATGAATCAAGAATTACCTCTTTATTCATCGCCACTGAACCTGTTCTTGAATTTAAAACTATCTTTGCATTAATTGGGCCGACATTAACTTGTAAATTTTCAATTGAAGCAACAAATCTTGATTGATTTGCAGTACCTTGCGGTAACTCAACTTGTACCGTACGAGAATCGATAGCTGTCGCGCTCCCGCCCCTTCCACTACGATTTATTGCATTACTAATTTGTTGGGCTAATGAAAAATCTTCGTTATGCAAATATAAATTTAAAGTACTTCCGCGCCCAAATGAAGATGGCAATTCTCTTTCTACGGTAGCACCATTAGTTATAATGCCCCCAGATTGCTGATTTACCTGAACACTACTTCCACCACCACTGGCGGAAGCACCACTGATCAATATATTTCCCTGTGCTATTGCATATACTTGATTGTCAGTACCTTTAAGTGGGGTCATCAGCAAAGTACCGCCTCTTAAACTTTTTGCATTACCTAAAGAAGAAACAACAACATCTACTTTTTGCCCAGATCTGGAAAAAGGTGGTAGATTTGCTGTAACAATGACCGCGGCAACATTTTTTAATTGCATATTTGTACCAGGCGGAATTGTCACACCTAGCTGAGAGAGCATATTACTCAAACTTTGAGTGGTAAAAGGTGTTTGTGAAGTTTGGTCACCCGTACCGTCTAAACCAACAACCAGACCATAGCCTACAAGAGCATTATCCCTAACGCCCTCTATTGAGACAAGATCCCGAATTCTTTCAGCATGACTTAATTGGCTGAAAAAGACTAATATTACCAAGAAGGTATATTTTAAAGATTTAATCATAATTTTCCCATCAGTTAGAAAGGAGACACGTTTAGGAAGAAACGCTGTAACCATCCCATGGTTTGCGCTTCATTAATATAACCGTCACCATAGTATTCGATTCTCGCATCAGCCACTTGTGTCGATGCAACCGCATTCGTTCCAGTAATGGTTCTCGGATTGACGACACCTGAAAATCTTATAAATTCAGTACCCTGATTAATTGCAATTTGCTTCTCACCGACTACATGGAGATTTCCATTCGGCAGTACTTGATCGACAACTACAGTAATGGTGCCATTAAATCGGTTATTTGCATTAGCCCCTCCCCTACCGCCAAAATCATTTTCCCCTTCCATATCAAAGTCAACCCTCGCATTACCAAATAATCCTTCCAATAATCTTGGCGCAGTAGTGGCTGTAAAACTGGATGATCCATTTCGCGAAGCATTTGCTGAGGAATTTTTGCTCGCGCTGACATTTTCTTGTAAATTAATTGTCAGAGTATCGCCTATATTTCTTGGTCGTGCATCTTCAAATAAGGGTTGATAACCATAATTCATTGGCATAGATGATTGAAAAATAGAACCGTTTGGAGATGGAGCGGGAGCGGGTAAGGGCTGCGCAGTTGTCGGCCCCTCAACTAAGGATTTTCTTGGTATCTGTGCACAACCTGAAACTAATACTAGTGTCAGGCTGAAAATCATAGAATGAGTCAGTATACTTTTTTTATTCATTTCATCTCTTACTATTAGTGTAATACTAAATCAGGCTTTAGAGCTGAGTCAAACGTGCTAGCATTTGATCTGATGTAGAAACTGCTTTACTGTTAATTTCATAGGCGCGTTGTGTTTGAATCATAGTCACTAGCTCCTCAGCCACATTAACATTAGAAGTTTCAACATATCCTTGATAAAGCACACCAGCCCCATTCAATCCAGGTGCAGACTCGTTTGGTGCACCAGAACTGGTGGTCTCAAGATATAAATTTTCACCAATACTCTCAAGCCCTGATTCACTCACAAATGTAGTCAAAGTAATTTGTCCTACTTGTTGTGATTCAGTTTGCCCTGCTAATGATACAGATACTGTTCCATCACGACCTATTGTGATGCTGATAGCATCATCAGGGATATTTATAGCAGGTTGGATAGGAAAACCACTGGCTGTTACAAGCTGGCCTGTTTGACCATCTTTCTGAAACGCGCCATCCCGAGTGTAGGCATTTGTGCCATCTGGCATTTGTACGGTAAAAAAACCTTTACCACTTATTGCTACATCCTTAGAATTTTCTGTTAATGATAAATTCCCTTGAATATGGATCCTTTCCGTTGCAACAGGTCTTGTCCCTGTACCGATTTGTAATCCTGACGGGATGGTATTTTGCTCGGTAGATTGAGCGCCAGGTTGACGAATGGTTTGGTAAAGTAAATCTTCAAAAACTGCTCTTTGTCGTTTAAAACCATTTGTACTGACGTTGGCTAAGTTATTTGCTATAACGTCCATATTCATTTGTTGTGCATTTAATCCTGTCTTTGCAATCCAAAGTGACTTCATCATAATGCAATACCTCTGTTATATTGTTCTCAATTGATTTTTGTTAAAGGTCTATTGAGCTAATTGTTGATATAAGTTAAACATTAAAGTTCATCAATTGATTAGCACGCTGCTCATTTTCGTTGACACTTGATATAACCTTCATTTGTAGCTCGAATCTTCTTTGGTGATTTATCATATCGACCATAGCATCTGTTGCATTAACATTACTTGACTCAATAACCCCCGAATAAACCCTGACATTTGGATCGTTTGGTAGTACATCGCCAACGCCAGGTCTTGGTCTAAAATAGCCATCATCACCGCGAGCAAGTTGTTCACTGGTTGCTTGTACTTTTTTCAGTGTACCTATAGGACCAATAGTATTTGGCGTTCCACCAGCATCCAATGAAGAAATAGTTCCATCAGCGCCAATAGAAAGTTTAGCGCTAGGGGGGACTTCAATAGGGCCACCTTCACCAATAACTAAATTATTATTGATTCTTAATTGATTATTCGCATCAACAGTGATTCTTCCGTTACGTGTATACGCCTCACCATATGGGGTTTGTATCGCCAAATAGCCATTATCTTCTAGAGCGACATCAAGCGGATTGCCCGTATAGTTAAATGTGCCGGCCGTAGCATCGAACCCAGTAGTACTTGCAGCAACAACAGAACGGGTAGGCAGTGTTTCGCCAATCACTGGTACATGCCTTAATGCTGCTAATTGAGCTTTAAAACCAGGTGTAGAGACATTAGCTAAGTTTTGCGCAGTGATTGACTGCATTTCTATTGTTTGAGATGCTCCGCTCATGGCGGTATAAATCGCTCTATCCATTCTTTATTCGCTCTATTAATGTGCTAAGTTAGCCTTTTTAATGCAGTACATTACTATCTTAAGTTAACTAGTGTACCTAGGATCTGATCTTGCGTTTTGATTGTCTGTGCATTCGCTTGATAATTACGCTGAGCAACAATCATATTTACAAGTTCCTGTCCTTGGTCAACATTTGATGATTCTAGTGCACCACTAACTAACAATCCTAGACTACCTGTATTAGCAATTCCCACTCTTGATTGCCCTGAGCTTCTTGTTTCACTCCACACATTATTCCCTTCTGGCTGCAATCCTTCAGGGTTTGCAAAACTCGCAAGAATAATTTGGCCCAGTAACTGACGCTGCTGGTTAGAGTAAAGTCCTTCTATTGTCCCATCATCATTAATTTGAAATCCTACAAACTCACCTGGCGCATAACCATCTTGGAAATTATTCGAAACTGAGTTTGCAGAAAGGTTTTGCTGGGTACTTTTTGCAAAATCTAAACTAAACGTAAATGACGGGGCACCATTTAAAGGTTCAGTCGTGATATCAAAGGTGAAATCTGGGGGCGTAGAACCGTTAATACTTGTGATATTACCATTTGTATCGAAGGTAATTGGAATACCTGCCGCTGGAGGTGCTGGTGGAACTGTTGGTGTAGGATCTGGAACCACAGGGGAATTAGCCACACTACCATCTTGATAATACATTTCCCAACTATTATCGGCTGTTTTAACAAAATAAAGGTTCATATTATGTGCATTCCCCAAACTATCAAAGACAGTTGTAGAGGTTACCCATGAATATGTATCCGGTTTTGATGGTTCAAAAGGAGCTGTAATCACAGGACTTGTACTTGATAAGTTAACTTGCATAAAACCCTGCGTAGTTTGCTTCGCTCCTAGGATTCCTTCGGGTATAGTTATGGGAACAGGATTAGCACCTTGCTGAATTACGCCATTATCTACTGGATAGCCTGTTAATTTAAATCCTTCCATACTGGTTATAGTTCTATCAGGTTGTAATAAGAATTGCCCATTTCTTGCATAAAAGATGGTGCCATTTTCAGCTTCTAATCTAAAAAAACCATTGCCGCTGATTGCAACATCCAGGCCTCTATCAGTAGTTATTGTTGGACCATCATTAAAGTTTTGTACCACATTTGAGATTCTAACACCAACACCCACTTTTGAACCTGCAAACATATCAGCAAAAGCCATGGTACCCGTTTTAAAGCCGTATGTTGCACTATTAGCAATGTTATTACCTATAACGCTCAAATTTTTTGATGCTGCTTTTAAACCACTTAATGCTTGAGAAAATGACATAATTCACTCCTGAATTGATAATTAAAATTTACTTTCACCTTTAGTATCTATATTTAGATACAATTCCTTGGTTCTATAACTTAATTTTTAAGCACTTAGCACTACTTTAAAGTTAATTGCCCTAATCCTTATTATGTAGGCATGCCAGTAAATATTGGGTTATAATTTTTTGCACTCTCTATATCATAATTTAGCTGTCGTAATTGATTACAATTCACTTGATGGTAAGCAACTATACTATTAGTCTAATTATTTAATTTTATTATTTACCACTTACAAAACTTGTCGCACATCGTCATAGCTCACTTCGCCGAGCAGGCCTAAATCTAGCATGACTTGATTTCCACCTCTGATGACACCAAACACAGTAGAGGAAAAGAGACTGTTTGACGCAATTTTGCTGTCACCACTTGTTGCTGCAAGATCAAAGCTATAAGCACCCGTAGGAGCAAAGGAACCATCTTCTAATTTGCCATCCCAAACGAAAGAATTAATTCCAGAGGGAACATTTTCTAACTCAACATTCGCAACGACAGCACCTGAGGCATTTTTAATTGTTATAGTCACCTTTTCAGCTGGGCTTGCAAGTTCAAAGCCTATTGGGGTAGAAAGTGTATTTTCCTCCGCATCCATTCCAACAATTAATTTGTTGCCGGGCACCAAAACGGTTCGACCTATCAAATTAACCGCACTTAATGATTTACCATCTTGAATTTGCTGTGTTAATCCGCTAGTGGTTTCGTTAAGTTTTTCAACACCCGCTACCGTTTGGATTTGTGCTAGTTGTGTCGTAAGTTGAGCATTATCCATAGGATTGGTCGGGTCTTGATTTTGTAATTGAGCAATCAAAAGTGTTAGAAACCGATTTTCTAAACTTGCAGCACTTTCACCACTCAAGTCTTTTTTATTATTGTTAAGAGCAGTTGCCGCTGGGTCGTAAAATGAAGTTACCGGTGGTATCGCCATATGATTTCCTTATATATGTTTATTTAACCAACGTAAGTATAAAGTTAGTCAATATCGAGTTATTGTCCTAAAGATAAAGTTCTTAACATTAATGATTTTGTAGTGTTCAAAACTTCGATGTTCGCTTGATAACTGCGAGAAGCTGCAATCGTGTTGACCATCTCGGCTACCGGATCTACATTTGGTTTTTTTATGTATCCGTTAGCATCCGCAAAGGGGCTGCCTGGTTCATAAACGAGTTTAAAAGGAGAAGGATCTTCAATCACTTTTTGAGTTTTCACTCCACCTATAGGTGAATTTTCGAACTTGGCAACCTCGAAAACAATTTGCTTTGCTCTGTATGGCTCTCCATTTGGCCCTACAACGCTGTCGGCATTTGCCATATTGCTAGCTGCTACGTTTAATCTTTGAGACTGGGCCATCATCGCAGAACCTGAAATATCCATAATGCTTAATAGAGACATGATTCACCTATTGATTTTGAATGACTGACTGAAGACTTTTTATTCTGTTGCTTAGGAAGGTTAAACTGGCTTGATACTTAAAACTATTTTCAGCGAAATTAATTCTTTCTCTATCCATATCAACAGTATTTCCATCGGCAGAAGGCTGAATAGGTTGCCTGTAGAGTAAGTCTATACCTACATCGGAAGGAAACAGTGCCTTACCAGGAATATGGGCTGCTGATGTTTGGGATAATGAAAGTGAAGAAGATCGTATTGGCTTATTTACCATGGCCTTGTCAAGAGTAGCTTTAAAATCTATATCTCTGGCCCTATAGGCTGGAGTATCGGCATTTGCAATATTGGAAGCAATAATTTCTTGCCTGAGACCTCTTACATGAAGCGCTTGCTCATGGACATTTAATGAAGCATTTAATTTATTTAACATAGCAATAGTTTTTCCTTTAACTTTACTAATTTACTGTAATAATAAAACATTAGACTTTCGGTGTCTTCTATTCACCTATCAAGTAACCAGCCTGAAATCAAATAATATTACAAACCATTTCATTAATAACTAATCTTCATCATCTACTTTACAAGTATAAGGTCTAAATAGCAAATTAACAAAATATATTTTTACACTTCTTTATCTTTCTTTCTAATTTCCTGACTTACGTCGCATTTCTCACTCACTCGCAAATCGTAACCCATTAAAATAATTAAATTTTAATAATGCAAGTAAATTTTAATTTGTAAATGTCAATAAATGAGTAAAATGTAACAAAAAAATATATATGTAAAAATTGCATCAATTTAAAACTATGCATTAATTTTAGGTAATTGCTCTAATTGACAAAATATTGCACTCATACGCTATGTTTTAGCTGAAATTATTTCACTTTTATTGTAATATTAGCCCTGTAACCTTTTTTAATTTGGTAGGTTTAATTCCACCTAGGCTAAGTGATCATGAATTTGAGCTTTAAGGCATTATTTGCTGTTAGTATCGTTTTTTTTACTTTTCCCTTACAATCAGAGCCTTCAGATGACTTCATTTCAAGGGCTGAGTTTTATATACAGGAAATTAACCCTGAATTTTCTACAGAACTTGAAATACTTGCATTAGATAAAATTCCACTTGATTGCCCATTTCCTTTATTTGATCTTCCTAATAAAAGGAAAACGTGGGGGAAAACATCACTCAAAATATCTTGTGATAATAAAAAATTTCTTTTACCAATTAACATTATAGCCTTTGCAAATGTAGCTATTGCAGTTGAGGATATAAAGCGTGGCGATCTTCTGCATGCGAACAATACTGCAATCCTTAATAAAGAAATAACTGATCTCTCAGTCGCACCTATCACTGATGTCGATTTATTATATGATGCACAAGCACTAAGAATGATACCTAAAGATACTGTTATTACGTTTCCGATGTTAAAGCGTGCCTGGGCCATCAGAGCAGGTGACACAGTGACTGTAAAAATGTCAGGCAATGGCTTTAATGCCCATAATACAGGTAAGGCGATAAACAACGCATACAAGGGCGATAAAGTAAGAATTCGATTAGAAAACAAGACCATCATTGAAGGTATTGTAGAATCTCCAGGCCATGTCTCACTTTAAGCAAAAAAAATTAAAGTTTTAAAAACTTTTGCCGTTTAGATGTTTAAACCAAACCATTTCATTAATTATTAGTTTTAAAGGAGTCTTCTTATGGCCCTGCAACCGCTTGATAGCATAGCAACAAAAATTACTACAAACACATCTTCTACTTTATCCGTTAGAACAAATGCTCCATCAGATATAGATAAAGAATTAAAGAAAATAGCGACACCTTTAGCAAAAAAAGAAGGCGCTGCTGAAGTGACTATTTCTAATAGCGCCCTCAATATTAAATCTAGTGAAAACGATATTAATATTGAGAAAGTTGAACAAATTAAACTTGCCATAAAAAATGGCGAGTTGACTATGGATGCATCCAAAATTGCTGACAAATTGATTGCTGAGATCAGTTCTAACTTTTAGTTTTGTAGAGAAACTCTAACATCACAATAGTTTGAGTTTCTTGATCATTCTCAATTTTGCTGCTTTTTGTAAAATTTTTCTTTTCTGATGCCGTTTAATTAATTTGTGAATTTGCTAACATAAGTTAATATGCTACAACTAGATATTGCCTATTCACTTTTTATCGAGAATAAACTATGCCAGCACTGAAGCTACACAAAATTTTAGATGACATGTATTTTTACATCAAAAATTTGGAACCTGTCCTTGAAAAAGAGCAATATTTTTTAAGCCAAGGTAAATTGGACGGGTCATTGTTGCAAGGTGTAACTCAACAAAAAGAGATGTTGTTGGCATCTATTGCTAGCCTGAACAAGCGCAGAATAGAACTTTCTGAGTCTAATAATTTGGTAGAGCCTTATACTGATATGAATAATTACGCAATTTCAGTATTATGGGAAACTATCTTAAATTTATCGGACAAAATAGCTAAGCAAAATATGAATAATGGTTTTTTACTTCAACATCATATTAATTATGCAAGTGAAGCCATATCTATACTTGAAGCTGAATCTGGAACTCCTGTATACGGTCGGAATGGTCAATCTATAAAACAGTATCAAAATCAAAAAAAACTAGAGATATAGTCGCTATTGGTTACTGTTAACTCCTATTTTTATTCCCTCTCCTGTCTTTATAATTTTATTTTATAAGCTTGTTTGCCACTTAAATTGAATTATGATCATTTTATATTGTTAAAATTTGTTTTTTGATAAATAATTCTGGACGTCTAGATGTAAAAACGGCTATACTTCTTATCACATTTATTATTTTTTCCTTAATCAATTAACATGGAATTCGACTATGTCAAAACATTTATTTACCTCTGAATCTGTCTCTGAAGGACATCCTGACAAAATTGCAGATCAAATCTCTGATGCTGTCCTAGATGCCATATTAAGCCAGGATCCTAAAGCAAGAGTTGCATGTGAGACTTATGTGAAAACTGGTATGGTCCTTGTTGGTGGTGAAATAACTACTGATGCTTGGGTTGATATTGAAGATATTACTCGCAAAACAGTGGCTAATATTGGTTATAACAGCTCAGATATGGGTTTTGATGCTCATTCATGTTCTGTATTAAGCGCGATTGGTAAACAATCGCCTGATATAAATCAAGGTGTTGATAGAGAAAACCCAGAAGAACAAGGTGCTGGAGATCAAGGTCTTATGTTTGGCTATGCAACGAATGAAACCGATGTTCTAATGCCTGCTCCTATTACCTATGCTCATCGTTTAGTTGAGCAACAAGCTAAATTAAGAAAATCTGGAGAACTCAATTGGTTAAGACCTGATGCTAAAAGCCAGATTACTTTTCAGTACGTTGACAGTAAAATCGTTGGAATTGATGCGGTAGTCCTTTCGACACAGCATGATGAATCCATTACTCATAAAGATCTGCAAGAAGCCGTTATGGAAACAATCATCAAGCCAATTCTTCCAGCACATTGGATAACACCAGAAACGAAATATTTTATTAATCCAACAGGCCGTTTTGTGATTGGTGGTCCTGTAGGAGATTGTGGTTTAACAGGTCGTAAAATTATTGTAGATACTTATGGTGGAGCAGCTAGGCATGGTGGTGGTGCATTTTCAGGTAAAGATCCTTCAAAAGTAGATAGATCAGCTGCGTATGCAGCAAGATATGTCGCTAAAAATATCGTTGCCGCGGGACTAGCTGATCGCTGTGAGATTCAAATATCTTATGCTATTGGCGTGGCTGAGCCAACATCTATAATGGTAGAGACTTTTGGAACAAATAAAATATCTGAAGATTTGCTTATTCAGCTGGTAAGAGAACATTTTGATTTAAGACCTTATGGCTTAATAAAAATGCTAGATTTAATTAAACCTATCTATCTTGAAACAGCAAGCTATGGTCATTTTGGTCGTGAACAATTCCCTTGGGAAAAAACCGATAAAGCAGAATTACTCAAAAATGCCCTATAGCTAATAAGTTCAATCTAATAAAAAGCGCAATTTTGCGCTTTTTATTTATCTTTCAGGAAGAGATATATCTCTGAAGAGTTTGTCAATTTTATCGTTATCTTTGAGAATCAGCGCTTCCTCAACTTTTTGTTTTGTTAAGTGTGGTGAAAATCTCTCTATAAAATCATACATATAGCCTCGCATATGTATGTTTTTTCTAAATCCAATTTTTGTCATGCTCGGTTTAAAAATTTCTTTTGCATCTAGTGCTATTAGATGTTTGTCTTTTTGAGGATCAAGAGACATCGATGCAATAACGCCAACACCCAGACCTAATTCTACATAAGTTTTAATTACATCAGCATCTGTTGCTGTTAAGACTATATTTGGAACTTTCCCGGCACGTTCAAAAGCCATATCTAATTCACTTCGGCCCGTAAATCCAAATGTATAGGTGATGATAGGATATTGAGCTAGATCATGAATTGTAACTTTATCAAGTTTAGTTAAAGGGTGCCCTTCTGTAACAACGACACCACGATACCATAAATAACAAGGTAACATAATTAAGTCTTCATAATGATGAAGTGCTTCTGTTGCAATCGCAAAATCAGCATGTCCTTTTACTACGGCTTCGGCAATTTGATTAGGTGCACCTTGATGCATATGCAATGATACATCGGGATATTTCTTAACAAATGATTGTATAACATTAGGTAAAGCATAGCGAGCCTGCGTTTGGGTCGTAGCTATCCGCAAATCACCTTTATCAGGGGATTTTACTTCCCTTGAAATATTTTTTATCGCTTCAATAGCACTTAACGCTTCAGCGGCATGCTTAATGACCAGTTTTCCTTCTTGAGTTATTTCAGTTTTATTTTTGAATGTTCTCTCAAAAATAGCAAAACCGAGCTCCTCTTCTAATAGCTTAATTTGCTTACTGACACCTGGTTGAGAGGTAAATAAAGTTTCTGCGGTCGATGTGACTGACAGATTATTATTAACCATTTCTACAATATACCTTAGCTGTTGAATATTCATTTAGGATCCCCAAAATACCACTTTAACGACGCCAAGCATTAAACCAGGTCAAAAGAGAGAATAGTCCTGTAATTAATGCATATAGTTCTCTATGGGTAATTAAAAAAGCGACCGTTGCCAACGAAAAAACTGAGGCTAAAACTAGCCAAAATTGTTGGTTAGATTTTTTTTCTTTTTGTTTAGCAATTTGGTCGCTTATTGTTAATAACGAGGACTTTATATGTTGTTGTTGCTTTAAGCTATAATAAATTAATTCAGGAAGTTCAGGTAAAGTTTCTATCCAAAAAGGCCCTTTCTCCTTCACTGATTTAATCAATCCTTTAATTCCTACTTGTTCTTTCATCCAATCTTCTAAAAATGGTTTCGCTGTTTTCCATAGATCTAATTCAGGATATAGCTGTCTTCCTAATCCTTCAATATAGAGCAATGTTTTTTGCAGAAGTACTAATTGGGGTTGAACTTGCATCTCAAAACGTCTTGCTGTATTAAATAAATTCAATAACACATGCCCAAAAGAAATTTCAGATAAGGGTTTTTCAAAGATAGGCTCACAAACCGTACGGATACTGAATTCAAATTCATCGATATCAATATAATTAGGTACCCAACCAGAATCCACATGAAGTTCTGCAACCTTACGATAATCTCTATTAAAAAACGCGATGAAATTTTCCGCCAAATATCTTTTATCATTTTTATTCAAGGAACCGACAATACCAAAATCTATCGCAATATAACTGGGTGAATTGGGCTGACTAATATCAACAAAAATATTGCCAGGATGCATATCTGCGTGAAAAAAACTGTCTCTAAATACCTGGGTAAAGAAAACCTGCACTCCTCTTTCAGCCAAAAGTTTCATATTGACGTTGTTGGCAATTAAC
Source organism: Thorsellia kenyensis (assembly GCF_042432445.1). Classification (NCBI taxonomy): domain Bacteria; kingdom Pseudomonadati; phylum Pseudomonadota; class Gammaproteobacteria; order Enterobacterales; family Thorselliaceae; genus Thorsellia; species Thorsellia kenyensis. The sequence continues at coordinate 189,846 of NZ_JBHLXE010000100.1, forward strand.
TCCTCTGTCAGTGCAACAGGAACACCTGAAATTTTTTCTAAAACGAGTAAGTTTTCTCTGCAGTAGTCAGTATAAATTTCAGGCACATAAAGCATGTCACTCGGGGTAAAATTACGTTTGATTTGTATTGCATTAGCAGCTTCACGCATTAGATTTAGCTCATTAATTAAATCTTCCTCATACTCTTTAACTACCTCGACGGGTTTCAAACGAGCCGCTTCTTTTATAAACCGTCTTGCTATTTTAGCTAATCGATACATAAGGCGAAGATCTGCCTCAATGATGGGCTTGATATCAGGTCTTATCACTTTGATAACAACTTCTTTACCATTTTCTTTTAGCGTTGCACAGTGTACTTGCGCAATGGAAGCTGAGGCTAAGGGAGTAATTTCAAAATCGTCAAAGTAGATTTCTATCTTCTCCCCAAGAGCTATTTCTATTTCATTTTTTGCTAGTTTGCCATCAAAAGGAGTAACTTGACTTTGCAGTAAAGCGAGTTGGTTAGCTACATGAGGAGGAAAAAGATCACGACGTGTTGAAAGCATCTGCCCAAATTTAATCCATACAGGCCCTAAGTCTTGCATGGCAAAGCGAATCCTTTCACCAAGGGCTTTATTCCTATGCTTATTTTTAATCCAAAAAAAACAATACCTAACTAGGCGTAATCTTTTTTTACCTTTTACATCAGGAATCAGTTCATCGAGCCCGTACGTTAAAAATACTTTAATTATCTGATATAGCCGCCAGAAATCTTTTAACACAGTAAAATCCTTTTGAAAAATAGTCATTTGGTTGTTAGTTTAGCCTAATTAGGCTTATAACATCAAAGTTGCAGCCCCAAATTTATAGGTGATCTCGATTTCTTTTATTAGTAAAACATGATTGAAACAGCTGTTTTTTTTCACTAAACAGTGTATTTAATTTTTTTGCAACAGATTCAATAACAGATGCGGCTAAATCGCCCGTGATAGGCGATAGAATCGCGCCAATACCAGGTTCAACCTTATCAATTAATTGATTAATATCCTGCAATACGGTGAAGTCGCCTTCAACATCAATTTGTTCTGTTTTTATAAGATCAGTCAATACGGTTTTATCTTTTAATCGCTTAAGTGTTTTAAGTGAGGTCATAAGCCGGCAATCAGGCTGATACTCAGCATCTATGAGTATATCGACTCCTGATGTTGTAAAGACTAAGGTTAGTGCATGACCAATTTCTTTAATATAGAGCTCTAATGATTTTCCCTGTAATTTTTCAGTTTCCTTACTTAAAGCTTGTTGCTTATATATATGCTTATTTATTATTGTTTCAACAATCATGACGCTAACTCTTAGCAAATTTTTTTTAGCTAGATCAGTCGGCATTTTTTCAGAAAATGGATTATTTTTATTCTTTAATATTCCACTCACAATACCTGGTATTTCTGGTGCTAATTTTGCTAAGGATTCTAAAGGAGGGAGTTTTTTTACAAATTCGGGCTTAGGAAATTCGTTAAATGCATCAAAAAATTTATTCATAGGACAGCTCTCAATAATGTCATAAGATTTAGCGCACTAATAGTCATTTTGATTTCAGTAGCTTGCAGTACGCCTAATAATGAATGTAAATATTTAAAATTTAAATCCACGATGCAGTGCTACAACCCCACCTGTCATATTAAAAAATTCTGTTTCAGTAAAACCTGCTGAAACCATCATCTCTTTTAATGTAGCTTGGTTTGGATGCATTCTTATTGATTCTGCTAAGTATCGATAACTTTCTTCATCTTGCGCTATCAGTTTCCCCATTTTAGGTAATATATGAAAAGAGTACAAATCATATAATTTACTTAGCGGATCAAAGACTGGTTTTGAAAATTCAAGTACCAACAATCTACCACCCGGTTTAAGCACACGATACATTGAACGAAGGGCGGCATCTTTGTCTGTGACATTTCTCAGTCCAAAAGCAATGGTAATACAATCAAAATGGTTATCAGGGAAAGGAAGAGCTTCTGCATTCGCTTGCACATAGCTCACATTTCCGACAATTCCCATGTTTCTCAGTTTATCTCGTCCCACCTTTAGCATAGAGGCGTTGATATCAGCCAGAATAACATGACCTGTTTCACCGACTAACCTTGAAAATTTTGCTGTTAAATCACCAGTACCACCAGCTAAATCCAGTATATTTTGTCCTTTTTGCACACCACTACATTCAATAGTGAATTTTTTCCACAATCGGTGTACACCAAATGACATGACATCATTCATTAAATCATATTTAGCTGCAACCGAATGGAATACTTCAGCAACTTTTTGGACTTTTTCAGATTTAGCAACAGTTTGAAAACCAAAATGGGTGGTTTCTTCATTTAAATTCTTATGGGTTGATTGATTTTCAGACGTCATAGCATTTTCTCATTTTATGTTAGATAATTTTCGTATTATTGGATAACTGTCGCTCTGTTAAATAGCTATTTTTTTACTTATCTTTATATACCAAATACTCAAGGCGAACAAGCATAAACTAAAATAAGTCATATAGGTCAACATATAAGCAATGGATGCCCCTTCAACGCCTAATTTATTTATAGCGACATAAGAAAGCGTGATTAGTAAAATAAACTGTGAAAGTTCTGCAAGCAAATAATAGCCTAGCTTTGCTTTAGATATTATCAAAAAACCAACAACATAACTGGCTACTTTAAAAACATCACCAATAAGTTGCCAAGTAAAAAGTGAGCGCATTGAATTGAAATCCTTGCTAAATAGCAGCCATATAACAAAATCTTTTAATAACCATACTATGCCACTTAAGCAGCTGACCAGCAATAAGATCAGCAGTAAATAATAAAATACTGTTTTGATTAATTTTTTATCATCATCAATTCTTGATAATGTAGGTAATAAATAGACTGTAAAAGCGGCAGTAATAAATTGTAAATAGGCGTCAGATATCATGCTCATAGCTTGCCAAATACCGACTTGAAATAGCGCAATGTTTTTAACAAGAGGAGTTTGGAATGCCTGTAATACTTCATATAACTCTGTGGGTTTTGCTGTCAACTGGTGCAGAATTTTTAAAAAAATAGATTGGCTTGTATACCCATAGTATGCAGCGATATGCCCTCGTAACAAATAATAGGCCAAAGGCATTGTAACTGCAGTGATTAATGTCATCACTGTAAATTTTGACAAATTTTTAGCAATCAAGCTGTCCCATGCAGGGATAAAAATTGCTATAGACAGTCCATGGTGTTTTTTTATAAAAAAGAGTGAGGGAAGTAGTGCAGTGGCAGGAAGCAATGCAAGTCCAATCAATGCACCATTAAAATCAGCATAGATTTGCAATACTAAGAATCCTATTAACGCTAATATAGCACCTATGATAATGGATAATCCATTGCTTAATGCATCTCGATATCCTTTTAGAATAGCTAAAATCAAATTATTGTAGGCAATAGAAAATTGCAATACGGCCAGTATTCTGATGATGTTCGCATAGCCTTTATCAAAAAAGAGAAATAAGCTGATTTGAGGGGCATAACATAAAAATACCAGTGCTAAAGTGCATGAGAAAAAAAGTACAAATGAAGAGGCTGTGCCAATGAGTCTTTTTCTTGCGAAGATATCATTTACCTTATCGTATTCAGCGATGTATTTAGTTACACCATTAAATATACCTGCTCCTGCTAGGACACCCAGTACAGTGAGTAACTGTCTATAATTACCCGTAAGTCCTATTCCTTCAGGGCCAAATTCAATTGCCATTAATTTAGCAACCACTAGCCCTATAAGAATTTTTATAAGAATGGATGCGCCAGTGATCACTGACGCTTTAGCGAAAGATGCCATAGATACCTTTGGGCTTCTGACAAGATGAATTCATTAATCCAGATTTCAAAACAACAGTTTACATTCTATTGGCAAAGAAATTTTGAATTGTGGTCAGTACTGTCCTTAAATCAATATCAGAGAGATTATAAAACAGTGGTAACCTGACTAATCGATTACTTTCCTTTGTTGTAAATTCATCTTCACCATGAAAGCGACCGTATTCTAATCCTGCGGGACAACTGTGTAATGGAATATAATGGAACACGGCCAAAATTTCTGCTTCTTTGAGATAATTAATAAATTGTGTTCTTTCTTCAATATCGTTCAATTTGATATAAAACATATGTGCGTTGTGTTCTAAATTATCTGGTATTGTAGGAAGACAAATCAATCCTTTTTCTGCTAAGGGTTTTAATTCATCATAATAGTTTTGCCATAAGTAAAGTCTACGTTCATTAATGGTATGCGCTGCTTCTAGTTGCGCCCATAGGTAAGCGGCTTGGAGATCTGACATCAAATAACTCGAACCTATGTCTCTCCATGTATATTTATCTACAATTCCTCTAAAAAATTGGCTTCTATTTGTACCCTTTTCTCTAATGATTTCAGCACGTTCGATAAGTGACTCTTCATTTATCAAAGTAGCTCCACCCTCACCACCTGCCGTGTAATTTTTTGTTTCATGGAAACTAAAGCAGCCTATATGCCCTATTGTTCCTAGCGCTTTACCTTTATAGGTTGACATGACGCCTTGGGCAGCATCTTCAATAACATATAATTGATGTTTTTTAGCGACTTGCATAATAGTATCCATTTCGCAAGCAACCCCAGCGTAATGGACTGGAACTATGGCTTTAGTTTTTTCTGTAATTGCCGCTTCAATTTTTTGTTCATCTATATTCATTGTATCAGCGCGGCAATCTACAAATACAATTTTTGCCCCTCTAAGGACAAAAGCATTTGCAGTAGATACGAAGGTAAAACTTGGCATAATAACCTCATCTCCCTCTTTAATATCAATCAAAATGGCAGCCATTTCTAATGAAGCTGTGCATGAGGGAGTAAGAAGTACTTTTTTGGTACCAAAATTTTGTTCAAGCCATTGTTGACAACGTCTTGTAAAACCACCGTCTCCACAAAGCTTACCACTATCCATAGCGGCTTTCATATAATCAAGTTCAGTTCCGACAACGGGTGGAGCGTTAAATGGGATCATAAATACCTCTTATTTTCTATACCTGTGTGAATGTTAATCTGTTATAAAGATTTTTGATTAAGTGATTGATTACGCAGCCTAACGACATTCAGTCACTTAATGACTGATTCCCTTTATACATCCAATAACTTGTACTATCAATCGTTGCCCCTGATTTAGCATATAGCCTCATCGCTGGAATGTTACTGCTTTGAGTAGCGACAAAAAGTTTTTTAGCTTTTTTATAGCAAGCCCAGTGCTTAGCTATTTCAATTAGGTTCTTCCCAACAGGTTCTTTTTTGATGAGTTGCTTACTCAAAGAACCCAATAATCCAATACGGACATCACCATTATCCATTAACCGTAGGGTGACGAAACCTAAAATTGTATTGCTTAATGAGTGAATATTGTCTCTAAACAGTTTTTGATTTTGATTCTTGTTTTTAATCACATAGCAAATATCATCAAATTGACCTAAAACTGCTTTTTCAATCCACTTTGCATAAAAATTACCACTGTCATCTACTTTGAACCAAGGCTGACGAAAACGACTTTGGTTAAATAAAGTTTTACATATCGAGATAAGTTCATCTATCACTTTTTCATTTGCAGGGATAATTTCCACATCAATAGAGAACTCTTGAGCTATATTATTAAACATCTCTAATAAGTGTGATTCATCCTGATGTTTATTGCTTACTTTACTGGATAATGTCTCAACAGGATAAACAAAATCGACTTCACCTTCAGCTAATTTAAAATTCAGTTGCGTCAAAAAATCTATACTGTGCATATCACTCATTGCTATTTTAGATTGAATGAGTTCATAGTCTTCCCAAGGTAAACTATTGACGACAGCAAAATGTTGAGATGTGTCTTCATTACCTTGCCCTGTCATCATCATAGAGGAAAAAACAGGGTTAAGAGAAAATTTTCCAGTTTTAAAGCCAAAAAAACCACTCTCCCAATTGAGTGGTTCTAACGAGAAAAGTGTTTGATTATCTATCATTTGATTAATTACTTATCATATATTCTTGGTATGACTGAGCGAGCGCCAAACCCCTTTTGTGTCTATGACCCATTGCTGAGTAATTTGACTGGCAGGGATCGTCTTAAATTCTTTATGATCGACTAATAAAACAATAACATCAGCCCATTCTAATGCAGATTCTGTTTGTTTTAAAATAGCTTGTTGCGAAAAAGCAGGGGGTAGCTCATGAATATTAGGTTCAACAACTACGGTATCCCCTTTATGCCATTCAGTGATTGCTTTGGCAATATGAAGAGCAGGACTTTCTCTTAAATCATCAATATCAGGTTTAAAGGCGAGTCCAAAACAGGCTATTTTCACTTTCGAAATGGGTAATTTCAATTCTTGAGCACAATCAGCAACACTTATTTTTACTTTATCTAATACCCATTGCGGTTTACTGTCATTTACTTCCCTTGCAGTTCTTATTATTTTTGCATTTTTTTTGTTTTGTGACACAATAAACCAAGGATCAACAGCAATGCAATGGCCCCCGACACCAGGCCCTGGTTGTAGGATGTTGACTCTTGGATGGCGGTTAGCCAATGCAATGAGTTCCCAAACATCGATTCTTTGCTCATCACAAATTAATGAAAGCTCATTTGCAAAAGCAATATTGACATCTCTATAGCTATTTTCGGTGAGTTTACACATCTCTGCAGTACGAGCATTCGTTAGGACACATTCTCCTTTGAGAAATAGTCCATAAAGTGCCTGTGCTCTTAGGGAGCATTTCTGGGTCATGCCACCGACCACTCTATCATTTTCAAAAAGTTCAACCATCACTCTACCAGGTAAAACGCGTTCAGGGCAATACGCTATATTAATATCGGCATTTTCTCCTGCTTGCTGAGGAAAAGTTAAATCAGGTCTAAGTTGAGCCAGCCACTCGGCCATCTGCTCTGTGGCTCCTACCGGAGAGGTTGATTCTAATACAACTAAATTACCTTTAATTAAGCATGGAGCCAGCGCTTTTGTTGCCGCTTCTATATAAGCTAAATCAGGTTCATAATCACCTTTAAATGGCGTAGGGACTGCTATTAGATAAGCGTCTGCAGGTTCAACTTTCTCTGTTGCCCTTAAGTAACCATTTATCACAGATTCTTTGACTACTTCTTCTAGACCTGGTTCAACAATATGAATTTGTCCCTGATTAATCGTATTAACAGCATGAGAATTGACATCTACACCAATAACATTTGTTTTAGATGAAGCGAATGCTGCTGCTGTTGGCAATCCTATGTAGCCAAGCCCAATAACACTAACCGTTTTAAATTCACTTATTTTGTTGCTCATGCGTTGCCTTCTTTAAATGAAAAATAATTATCAATCGTTCAATTAGTGGTACCTGCTTAACATAGCTAAGCGCATATCACTTATTCAATTTTTTTAATGACTCTAATATTCTATTACAAGCCTCTCCATCCCCATAAGGATTATGAGCTTTGCTCATCTCGTTATAGGATGCAGAATTATTTAATAATTCTGAAACATTCTCAACTATTTTTTCAATACCTGTACCGACTAATTTTACTGTACCTGCATCAACGGCTTCTGGTCTTTCGGTTGTTTCTCGCATAACTAACACTGGTTTACCCAGTGAAGGCGCTTCTTCTTGAATGCCACCTGAATCGGTTAAAATAATATCTGAATGCATCATCAAATAAACGAATGGCAGATAATCCTGAGGTTCAATTAAAAATATATTATTAATATCTTTTAAAATACGGTTTACCGGTTCATTGACATTAGGGTTTAGATGGACAGGATAAACAATTTGGACATTAGGATACCGGAGGGCGATAAGCGCTAGTGCTTTACAAATCCTCTCAAACCCATCACCAAAGCTCTCTCTTCTATGCCCTGTCACTAAAATGATTTTTTTATCTGTATCTAAAAAAGGGTATTTTGCTTCTAAGGAGGATTTTAATTTTTCTTCTTTAGATATTTTATCTCTCACCCAAAAAAGCGCATCAATTACCGTATTACCTGTAATAACTATTGAATCATTAGCAATATTTTCTTTTAATAAATTATTTTTTGAGGTCTGAGTTGGTGCAAAATGTATCTGAGCAAGATGCCCTGTGACTTTTCTATTTCCTTCTTCAGGCCAAGGTGAAAAAAGATTACCCGTTCTTAAACCTGCTTCGATATGACCAACGGGTATTTGGTGATAAAACGCTGCTAGACTGGCTGCTAATGTTGTCGTTGTATCACCATGAACTAAGACAATATCAGGCTTAAATTCCTGGAAGGTTTTTGCTAACCCTTGTAAAATTTGCTGAGTGATATCAATCAGTGTTTGTCCCGGTTTCATTATATTTAAATCAAAATCTGGTTTGATTTCAAATAATTTTAACACTTGATCAAGCATTTCTCTATGTTGTGCCGTTACACAAATTTTGGCATCAAAATAATCATCATTTGCCAGAGCATGTACAAGTGGTGCCATTTTTATGGCTTCAGGTCTTGTGCCAAATACGGTTAAAACTTTCACTGAATTATCTCTTTGTTAATTTATACTAACGTTAAGCTTCCACTTTTACGAAAAAGTACTAAGCCGTTTTTTGTTTTACAACTTTAGGTCCTTGAATGAGTGCCACGCAGACACCAATAAAGCCACCTATAAGTGCAGCTAAAAATGCCCAGAATACTTTTCTTGGACTGTCTGCCTTAATAGGCTCCTGTGGAGTTCTTAAAAACTCGAATGCTTTATCAAAACCATTGATTTCTTGTACTTTTTCAAGTTCATTGATCATAATTTCTAACTCTTGGACTCTGATATCTGGCTCATCTGCACTGATTTCTATGTAGCTTAATTCTTCTTCAACAAACTGCAGTAACTGTGCCACATCATTAATGTCTTCTGGAGTAGAATCTGCGAGTTCTTGTATTCTCGCTAATTGTGCTTTTAATGCTTCTTTTTTTTCTAAAAGCTGATTTGTATTTTTTTGTCTTTCCTGTTCGATAGCTTGTACTAATTTTTCTTTATCATTTTTAAACTTAGACAAATTATTTAACTTTATTTTATTTAGTTCATCAATGATTCTGTTGATAATAAATTTATTTGCTTCATCAATGTATTCTCTTAACAGCTTATTAGATGCTTCGGCAGTTTCTGCTTTTAATATCAGGGTATCTAAATTACCTTTTCTGTCATCTTTAGCCGTAAATTGAATGTCGCCTATCAATTTTTCTAAAACAACTGATTTCTCATGATCTGTAATCAATGGAGCAATTTGGGCTGCATAATAGTCACTTTTCAACCAAAATTGTCTTTTAAAGTCATAGGAGGAGATAACTTGAGTGAATTCTGAGTAGACAATATCAGTTAATCCTTTTTCAGGTTCATTAAGTCCCTTAGTCATATCTAAGCTCTTGATAATGGTTTCAGATTGAGGAAAATTACCTAATTTTGCTAAGCTGGTTTTTTTAAAAATGGCTGTAGATGTCCAAACAGGTGTTACAAAATGACTGAACGTATAAGTAGAGACAGCAAATAGAGCCGTAAAGAATAGGATGATGAATTTTCTTTGCCATAAAGTTATAAACAATTTTTTTATATCAAGCTCATCATTTAAAATTTCGCGTTTTGTGTCAAAACTATTATTTGGATTCATATGGTGTCCTATTCATTCAATTGCATTCAATTAGATTTTATCCATCAGACTTTATCTATTAATGTGATTCAATTTTTTTGTTTTTATTGATGCGTCTCTTAAATCTTCTTATCATTCTAGCCACTTTCCAAGCTCTTTTGATGCAGTACCCATACAAGGAAAAGAAGAATAAAAATAGTATCAGCATTATCCACTCAGGCATCTTCATGTAAGAAATTAATAATTGACCAATAATTCCGATGACAGCTAGAAGAGCAGCACTTAGGGTAATTAAGACAAAAGCTTGCCTTGAACTAAAACCTGCTCTTAGCATTAAATGATGAATATGCTGCCTATCTGCGGAAAATGGGCTTAAGCCTTTTTTAATTCTTCTGTACATGATTGCAATCATATCCATAAGCGGAATAGCAATAAACCATAAGGCAGTGACAGGAGAGATAAATGTTTTTAATTGACAGCATTGAGCGGGCTCAATATTAGCAAAAGGTTGGCTTGCGACAAGTAGCATCCATATGGCAGTAAAGCCAATCAGCGTACTACCAGCATCCCCCATAAACACCTTAAATTTTCGGCCTAAAAGACCTAGATTTAAAAGAATATATGGAATAGTTGCAACAATCATAGCCAGCGCCCACAAAGTATAGTGAGGATTTCCTGGAGCTAAAGAAAAAACCAAGGCTAAGGCGGCGAATGTAACACAAGAGAGGCCGCCTAAAAGCCCATCTATTCCATCTACCATATTAAAGGCATTGATAGCGCCCCATACGGCGAACAAAGTAAGTAGATAGCCTATAAAGCCTAGCTTCACTTCAAATGAACCTAAAAGTGAGCCAAACGTCATTAAGGATAACCCGGCAAAATAAATCATACAGACAGCGACAAAGGCTTGTACTGTTGCTCTGAGTTTTACACTGATGTCAAATCTATCATCTATCGCACCAACTAAAACAAGTAGTCCAGCTAATAAAAGGTAGATTCTGATATCTGGTATTTGTCGAAAAAACTCACTGACAAAAAACAAATAAACCAGCGAGGCATAGATTGATATGCCTCCAACCAAAGGAATTACCCCTAAGTGCTTTTTCCTAAAATTAGGTTTATCCACAAGGCCTATTTTTTTTGCCACTTTACGGGCTAAAAAAAGGAACGCAAGGGAAAATAAAAAGAGTACTATAAGTTCAAAAAGAATCACATTAATCTCTCTTGATAATAAATTTGCAGGCCTTTAGCAGAAGTTTCAAGCTATTTAATTTTAATAATGCTTAACTAGGAACGTCTCATCATATTAAAGAAATCATCATTCGTTTTTGACATGCTGAGTTTGTTAATCAAAAACTCCATGGCTTCAATCTCACCCATTGGGTGTAGAATCTTACGTAAAATCCACATTTTTTGCAATTCATCTGATGAAGATAATAGTTCTTCTTTACGTGTACCAGAACGATTATAATCAATGGCAGGGAAAACACGTTTTTCCGCAATTTTCCTAGAAAGATGAAGCTCCATATTTCCGGTACCTTTAAACTCTTCATAGATGACTTCATCCATTTTTGAGCCTGTGTCCACAAGCGCAGTAGCAATAATTGTAAGGCTCCCGCCTTCTTCAACGTTTCTTGCAGCACCAAAAAAGCGTTTTGGTCGATGTAATGCATGCGCATCTACCCCGCCCGTTAAAACTTTTCCTGATGAAGGTGCTACAGTATTATATGCCCTAGCTAGACGAGTGATTGAATCTAGTAAAATGACCACATCTTTTTTATGTTCAACTAATCGTTTAGCTTTTTCAATGACCATTTCAGCAACTTGCACATGTCGATTAGCCGGTTCATCAAACGTTGAGGCAATAACTTCGCCCTTCACCATGCGTTGCATTTCAGTTACTTCTTCTGGTCTTTCGTCTATTAACAAAACGATTAGCACGCATTCTGGATGATTATTTGAAATACTTTGAGCAATATTTTGTAAAAGCATTGTTTTCCCAGCTTTTGGCGGGGCAACTATTAATCCCCTTTGACCTTTACCGATAGGTGAGGCTAAATCTAGTACCCTTGCTGTAATATCTTCTGTCGAACCATTGCCACGTTCCATTGCCATCCTTTGATTGGCATGAAGCGGGGTTAAGTTTTCAAATAATATTTTATTTCTAGAGTTTTCCGGTTTGTCAAAGTTAACTTCATTGACTTTAAGTAGGGCAAAATATCTTTCACCTTCTTTTGGTGGTCTAATTTTACCAGATATAGTATCGCCTGTTTGTAAATTAAAACGTCTTATTTGACTTGGAGATACATAAATATCATCAGGGCCTGCTAAATACGAACTGTCATTAGATCGTAAAAAACCAAAACCGTCACCTAGTATTTCTAGCACACCATTACCTAAAATATCTTCACCACTTTTAGCGTGTTGCTTTAAAATTGCAAAGATAATGTCTTGCTTACGAAGGCGGGCTAAATTTTCAAGGCCCATTGACTCACCGAGCTTGACAAGCTCTGCGACTGGAGTTTGATTTAATTCTGTTAAATTCATAAATTGATTTCTGTTTTTTAAGTTAATTGAATGTAAGCGAATATTCGCTTATAAATTGTGGGTTAATTTGAATTAGGGGCAAATCTTTAATTGTCTCACTTATAAAATTCATCGATTTCCATGGGATTTAACTGTTGAGTTAAAAATAGTACATACTCACAGGGTTAAAATGTTAATTGGAGCATTAGCGTCAATTTACATAAATATGAAGGGGTATATGAAAATAATCCGATGAGTAGCATTCAGGAGACCTAACGCTGAGATTGTAATCTAAAGAAATTCAAAAAACAACATTTATCGAATTAAAACACGTTTTATTGATTTAGATTAATTTTAAATGATAGCCCCTTCAGAATCACTTAGTAGTATTTTTACTATTATTTTGGATAATATACCCGTGATCGATGAAGATGCTTGACATTGAAAGATCAAGAGATCAGAATACTTAATATGAAT